>CAISUK010000245.1 GCA_903888645.1 uncultured Pseudomonadota bacterium
CGATCTAGCCTGGCAAAGGCTTCATAAAGCCGGCCGATACCCGTTCGACGCAGCGACTCAATGCTCAATTGATAGTCGCCGCGCGCTTCGTAGAGGCTTACGAGGCCCTGTGCCTCGACTTGCTGACCCTCTTCCAATCGCCAGGGCAGCATTTGCGCACGACTGCGGAACATGACACTGCGTACTTGAGCAGAGTCATCCTTCAGCGTGAAGTAGAAGTGGCCGGAAGCCGCACGCGTCAGATTGGATATTTCGCCGACCACACAGAGCAGCGGAAAACGTCCCTCGAGCGTTGTTCTGACCAGGCGATTAAGGGTGGAGACCGATATGACTTGTGGAATCTCGATCGAGGGCATCGGTTTCGTTGCCAGCGTGCATACAGGCTGCTGTGAGGGTGGATCGATTCTACTGGAACAATGTCACGCCTGGCGTCAGGAAAAATTTCCTGCGGAACGCATAACGAGATCAATGGCTTATTCTAAACATATGAAATATAACGATAATATTATATAGATGCTTTTTTGCGCCGATCAAGAAAAATCCTTTTGCGGAAACCACTTACGCCCTTTATCCGGGCTTAATCCACATGGTTATCCACAGAAAATGTGGATAACCGTCCCAGAGTGAAAATGACAATGCCACACTGCGCAGGCGAAAAAAACCAGCCCGAAGGCTGGTTTCTCGAAGCGGAAACCGAATTACTTCTTCGGCTCTTCCTTCTTCGGCTCGGCAGCCGGAGCAGCACCTGCGGCCGGGGCAGCGGGTGCAGCACCAGCAGCAGGGGCGGCACCAGCAGCTGGAGCACCAGCCGCAGCCGGAGCAGCGTCGGCGGGCTTGGCAGCATCAGCGGGAGCCGGCGCCGGAGCAGCGGCGGCGGGGGGCGGTGTTACAGGCTTGGCTTCTTCTTTCTTGCCGCATGCAGTGAGGGCTACAGCGACGAGCGCAGCAACGAGGAGAGACTGTTTCATTTCATTCCCTTTATCGGTGAGGAGTGTTGCGATGGATACTTAATGTACCTTTGGCTGAGGTTTATCCCCATCCAGAGCGCGAGTCTACCATAAAGCGGTAACGTCAATCCAGTTGGAAAAGGCGAGGTGGCCTTGGCCACGAGTGCCCAGTCAGTCGTCGAGGCGTGTTAAAATCCATGCTGGCGTGCGGCTCTGCAGTAGATTTTGGGCAAGGTACCGTGACTTGTCTACAAACTGCAAAGCTCGCCTGCGACACAACCTGCCGGAAGCGAAATGAACCATGGCTGACACCATTTATTGCTATCACTGTCGGACATACCATCCGAAAGAAGAAATGCGCCAGATCGAGACGAAAAGCGGCAAGCGCTGGCGTTGCATCAAAAGCATAGAAGCAACCAAACGAGGCCGGGAGGCGCGGGAGGCCTTCGGTCGCCAGACCACCGACATCAACAAAGCTGAAGCGCAGAGCAAAGCCAGGTTGGTGCTGAACGTAGACCGTTAATATCGACAATAGCGGGAGGCCCAAGCCGATGACTAATGGAGATCGATCTGCAGATGGGTCACCTGTCCGGGCGGGTGGGCCGGCCGATCGGGACTCGTCTTCGCCAGCGAGCGAGTTGACGCAACAGGCGGCGAACTTGCTGGCCTCGTTGCCGACCGATGTCAGCCCGACTCGCCTGGCGCAAACCTTTCCCCACATTTTTAACAAGATCGCGGAGTTGTGGACCCATCCACTGCGACTCGATCCCTATTTCGACAGTTTGCTGATCGATCAGCGCGGTGGGCGGCAAGGCTTCTCTCTGGGCGTTGCCCTTGAGATTCTCAGTCTCAAGGAACATTATCAGACGGTGGTGTATCCGAAAAGGGCCGACATTTGGGATGGGCTGCACCCGAGCAATTCGAAGATTCGCTGAGCGGTTCGTCTGATCGGGCATGCACGGTAGCGTAGCCGAGATGCGAAAACTCGACAATCGCGTGTATTTCGAAAAATGGCCATTACCGCCTTATCGATACGGTAAACGTCTTTTGGACCCTTATCGAGTTGCGTTCTGGCAAGCTTGCAGTTCATCCAAGGCGCGTCGCCTAGCGTCCGCGGGCCATTGTGCAAGGCCTTGGGTTTGCCGATATTGAACTGCAAGGGGTCATGCTGGCAGGTATCTCGCATGACATTGGAACAATTGGTCAGGCCCTTCAATTTTTTACCCACCGATGTCCGCGGCGACGCGATGAATCGTGCCCAGACGGGACAGTCAATATTGCGCTGCATCGGCCAGCTGAAAAATGCAGGGTTGCGAATCCGTCATCAGATCAGGTTGTTGTCGGCGTCTTCTACGCGCGCCTGGCGGAAAATCAGAACGTATCTTCAAAGAGTTGCCGAAAAAGCCGCCGCGCCTCTAAGTTGGTATTGAATTGGCACAGGAACTGGTGCATAAGGAAGGCTATCTGCTTTTGGTCAACAGCTATCGGTTCGAGCCCGAGTTTGTCGCTCAGCTGATGCGCATGAAGGAAACCGAAAGTGACGCCATCACTGTTTATGTAAGGCAGGTGCCATGATGAACCGGATCATGATCGTTGATGACGAGGAAAGTATCCTCAATGCATTGCGGCGACTCCTCCTCGTCGCACCCTGCAGCTATGATCGCGTAATTTATCGGTTCCAGGTTGAGACATTTTCTTCGCCGCTCGCAGCGCTCGAGAAGGCCCGCCATCATGCCTTTGACTTGGTCATTTCCGACTATCGCATGCCTGGTATGGACGGCGTGGAGTTCCTCACGAAGTTTCGCAGCATTCAGCCGGACGCGCCTCGCCTAATCCTTTCCGGATATGCCGACCTCAACGCCCTGATTGGGGCGATCAACGAAGCGCAAATTTTTCGCTTCCTGGCGAAGCCGTGGAGCGATTTCGAGCTGACCTTGACGATAGCGCAGGCCTTGGGGTTCCGCAATTTATTGCTGGAAAACCAGCGGCTGGCCGATGAGATGCGGGTGCAGCAGGGAAAGCTGAGCAAGCTTGAATTGGAAGTGAAGCGACTTGAAGCACTGGAGCCTGGAATTACCAAGGTCAATTGGGGACCGGATGGCTCGGTCATCCTCGACGAAGAGTTTCGCGATCTGGATTAGGGGGAAGCGGTGGAGGCATTCGTTTGGGATGAGCGGTTTGTCACAGGCTTGGCGTCTGTGGACACGCAACACCATCATCTTGTCGATGTCATCAATCAGGTCGGCGACATTCTTGTCGATGAGAGCATGGCGACATCCACCGAACTACAGAAAGTATTCAAGGGACTCGCCAGTTATGCGCATCACCATTTTCACGATGAAGAAGAGTTGATGGCCGAAGCAGGTCTCGATCCTCGTCACGTGGTGGCGCACAAAAAGCAGCATCACGATTTCATAGAGCAACTGGTTTCGATGTGGCGTTCTCGAGACGCCATGGCTCGTCCAGCAGAGATTCTGCATGGGTTTCTTGCGGCCTGGCTAACCGTCCATATCCTTGGTGTCGATCTCGCCATGGCGCGCCAGTTAGCGCTTGTAAGATCAGGCGAGCTGGCCGCTGCGGCCTACGATATCGAGCTGAATCCAGTCAATAGCGCGACCTCGGCGCTGCTTACGGCAATGGAGAATTTGTACCGCGTTTTGTCGATGCAGAGCCGCGATCTGGCGCAAGCCAATACCAGCCTCGAGGAGAAGGTGACGCTGCGCACAGCGGAGCTCGAAGCGGCAAACGTCGCCCTGCAGCAGGAGCGGGAAGATCTGCGAATGCTATTGCATAGGGTCGAGGAGGTGCAGAGCCAGTTGCTGCAATCGGAAAAAATGGCTTCGATCGGCCAACTGGCTGCCGGCGTGGCGCATGAGATAAACAACCCGGTGGGCTTCGTCAATTCCAATCTGACTACGCTCAATACCTATGTCGGGCAACTATTGAAGTTGATCGACGCGCACGAGGCTGGCGCGGTGACAGACGCCTTAAGGCAAGAGGCGGACCTTGATTTTTTGCGTCGGGACATCGCTGACCTGGTCAGTGAGTCTCAGGACGGACTCGATCGGGTCAAGAAGATCGTGTCCAATCTTAAGGATTTCTCGCACGTTGACGAAGCCGAATGGCAGGAAGCGGATATCAATGCCGGACTCGAAGGCACGCTGAACGTGGTCTGGAACGAGATCAGGTACAAGGCCGCAGTGGTCCGAGAGTATGGCTCCCTGCCGCCGGTTCGGTGTATCCCCGCGCAAATCAATCAAGTCGTGATGAACCTGCTGGTGAATGCCGCGCAGGCGATCGAGCAGCAGGGCACCATCACTTTGCGCTCGGGCATCGAGGGCGACTGGGCGTGGATAGAGATTGAGGACACTGGCAAAGGCATGACGCCGGCAGTGACGAAGCGGATATTCGAGCCATTCTTTACCACCAAGCCGGTGGGCAAGGGGACGGGCCTTGGCCTTTCTCTCTCCTATGACATCGTTGCCAAACATGGCGGTAGTTTCACCGTGCGCAGCGAGCCAGGAAAGGGTTCAAGTTTCCGCATCGTTCTGCCGGTACGCGGGCCTGGCGGTTCCGCTTGATGGTCACGAGCGGAAGGCATGAAGACCATTCTTTACACGATTACTCCATCGCATCCGGCAGCCCATCTTTTTGCGGTCAGCTGCACTGTTAGCGAGCCAGATCCAGCCGGGCAGCGATTCAGCCTGCCGGCATGGATTCCCGGGAGCTACATGATTCGCGAATTCGCGCGAAACATTGTTCGTATCCAGGCCGAATCAATGGGAGAGCCGGTCCGGCTGCGCAAATTTGATAAACACACCTGGCTGGCCGCGCCTTGTTCGGGCCCGCTTACGCTGACTTACGAGGTTTATGCTTGGGACATGTCAGTGCGCTGCGCGCATCTGGATACGACAAACGGATTCTTCAACGGCACGCAGGTTTTTCTCGCCGTGGCCGGCGCAGATGCCTTCGACCATCTGGTCGATGTCCGTCGACCGGCTGACGGGATCGGCGATGATTGGCGGGTCGCGACGACCTTGACCGAGGCTGCCGGACGCAAGGTCGCCGCGAAACGCGATGGTTTCGGCGTTTACCGAGCGGCCAGCTATGACGAATTGATCGACCATCCCGTCGCCATGGGGCGATTCGCTTCGGTCAAATTCGACGCCTGCGGCGTCCCTCACGAAGTTGCGATTTGGGGCCGCATCCATGCTGACATGCAGCGTATCGCCGCGGATCTTGCGCGAATTTGCACCGCGCACATTCGTCTTTTCGGCGAACCGGCGCCGTTCCCGCGCTATCTCTTTCTTGTCCATGCCGTTGCCGAGGGCCATGGTGGTCTCGAACACCGAAATTCGACTGCACTGATTTGCGCCCGCGATGATCTCCCTGCGCCAAATTGCGGCGCCGTGTCCGATCGCTACGCGAGCTTTCTCAGTCTTTGCAGTCATGAGTATTTCCATAGCTGGAATGTCAAGCGGATCAAGCCAGCCGCATTCGTGCCCTATGACCTTTCCAGAGAAAATCACACCGGACTTCTCTGGGTCTTTGAGGGATTTACCAGCTACTACGACGATCTGGGGCTACGCCGGTCTGGGGTGATCGACGTTGAGGCCTATCTGGCGCGCTTGGCCAACACGATCAGCAGAGTGCAACAAGGCAGTGGTCGAAAGAAGCAGACGCTCGCCGAATCGTCGTTCGATGCCTGGATCAAGTATTACCGCCAGGACGAAAATTCGCCAAATGCCATCGTCAGCTACTATGACAAAGGGGCGCTGGTGGCGCTGTGTCTTGACCTGACATTGCGGATCAGGAGCGGAGGTCGCGTCTCGCTGGATGATGTCATGCGCGAACTGTGGCGGTTGTTCGGTCAGACCGGTCGCGGCGTTGCCGAAGATGGCATCCGGCGCGTGGCAGAGTCGTTGAGTGGCCTCGATCTGCGCCGTTTCTTTGCCGCTGCGGTTGATGGCACAGGCGATCTGCCGGTCAAGCGCTTGCTCGGCGCGGCCGGAATTGCGCAGTCATTCGTGTCGCTATCTTCGACTCCATCGCTCGCCATCAAGTGCGCAAGCGATGGCAACAACCTGAGAGTCAGCCAGGTATTTGATGACGGTGCAGCCCAGCGCGCTGGCATTTCCGCTGGCGACACGTTGATCGCAATTGACGGCTTGCGCGTCAATTCAGGAAATCTCGAGCCGCTGTTGGCCCGCCATCAAGCGGGAGAAAAAATCATCGTTCATGCATTTCGCGGCGATGAATTGATGAGCTTTAATGCATTGCTGCAACAGGCAGCCGAGGATGTCTGCAAATTGCGCCCGATGTTGCGGCCGAAACCTGCGCAATTGGCCTTGCGCAATGATTGGCTTGGGCGCGGCATGGTGACCAATCAGCCCGGCTGACTGGAAAAAATCCAGCGGTTCGGGCGACTCGGCAGGAGTTTTGTCATGACGTTACGACACTGCGAAATCGGCTAAAATCCGCGCCTGTTCTTCTTGATGAGCATAGCGGCATGGCATTGATTGTGCAGAAATATGGCGGTACGTCCGTCGGCACCACGGAACGTATCAAGAATGTCGCCCGTCGCGTGGCGCGCTGGCGCGAGCAGGGCCATCAAATCGTCGTGGTGGTGTCCGCCATGAGCGGCGAAACCAATCGACTGATCGCTCTGGCCAAGGAAATTCAGGCCAACCCGGATCCGCGCGAACTGGATGTTGCAGTTTCTACTGGCGAGCAGGTCACCATCGGTTTTCTCGCCATGGCGCTTAAGGAAATCGGGATACAGGCGAAAAGCTATACCGGCGGCCAGGTGCGCATCCTCACCGACAGCGCCTTCACCAAGGCGCGCATTCTGAGTATCGACGAGCAGAACATGCGGCGCGATCTGGATGCGGGCAACGTGGTGGTGGTCGCCGGATTCCAGGGCATCGATGTCGATGGCAACATCACGACCCTGGGGCGCGGTGGTTCCGATACCACCGGTGTTGCCCTGGCCGCAGCCCTGAAGGCGGATGAGTGTCAGATCTATACGGACGTCGATGGGGTTTACACCACCGATCCACGCATCGTCCCCGAGGCACGCAAGCTCGAGCGCATTACCTTCGAGGAAATGCTGGAAATGGCCAGCCTCGGCTCCAAGGTTCTGCAAATTCGCTCCGTAGAATTCGCCGGCAAGTACAAGGTCAAGTTGCGCGTGCTATCCAGTCTTGAAGAACTGGGCCAGGAAACATCAGGCACGCTGATTACTTTCGAGGAAGACAGCAAAATGGAACAACCGATCATCTCCGGCATCGCCTTCAACCGCGACGAGGCCAAACTTACTGTGCACGGCGTACCCGATCTTCCGGGAATCGCCTATCAGATTATCGGTCCCATCGCCGAAGCCAATATCGATGTCGACATGATCATCCAGAACGTCGGCCATGACGGCAGCACCGATTTTTCCTTCACCGTGAATCGCAGCGACTTCGCCCGTGCCAAAAAGTTGCTGGAAGAGCAGATCAAGCCGCATGTCGGCGCCCGCGGCATCGATGGCGACAACCGCATCTGCAAGGTTTCCGCCGTCGGCGTCGGCATGCGTTCGCATCCCGGCGTGGCCAGCAAGATGTTCCGTACCCTGGCTGAGGAAGGCATCAACATCCAGATGATTTCCACCTCCGAAATCAAGATATCTGTCGTCGTCGATGAAAAATATCTGGAATTGGCGGTACGCGTTTTGCATAAAGCGTTCGAGCTAGAGCAAGTCGCCGCGACTAACATCTGAACCGCTCATTTGGCCAAACCTGGCCAGACCTAACCGACAGCTCGGGCAAGTTCCAGCAGGATTCGGACAAGCCCGGAAATCAGCAGCGCGCCGCCGACCGAAAGCGCCACGGAGAACCAGGCTTCGCGGCGCCCCAGCACTTTGAGCATGACGGCAAAGGTCGACAAGCAGGGCACGTAGAAGGTCAAGAAGACCAGAAACGTAAAGATCTGGACACCGTCGAGCAGTGGCCCGATGTCCTGCGTGCCGAGCGCCTGGTAGATCATCAGCAGCGACAGTTCCTTGCGCAGTACACCGAACAGGATCGGTACGCCCAGCACCACCGGCAAGCCGAGCCACCAGTGAGTGATCGGCGTCAGCGCCGTGTTGATGATGTCATCGGCGCCGAAATGGTTGAGCAGGGCGAGAACGACACTGCCCAGCACCAGCAGCGGCGTGACAATCGTCACGATGTCGCTGGTTCGTTCCCAGGTTTTGCGCCAGAGTTTGTCCCAGTGTGGTAGCGAGTAGGACGGAATTTCCTGGATCAGGCCCGGCGCGTTGTCGGCGAAGCGGCGTGCCAGCAGGCGGCCCAGCACGGCGATGACGACCAGAGTCAACAGAAAAATGGCCAGCACGCCGACGCTGCCGAGGTACTTGCCGCCCAGCGCCAGAATGATGGCCGAGCGCGCCGAACAGGGGACGAACGTGATCAGCATTGCCGCTACCAGCCGCTCGCGTCCAGACGAGGTGGCAGCCGCTGCCGAGATGGCCGGCACGTTGCAACCGAGCCCGATGAGAAAAGGCACGGCAACGCCGCCGTGCAAGCCGATGCGGTGAAAGCCGCGATCCACGACAAACGCTACCCGGTGCATGATGCCCGACTCTTCCAGCGCAACCAGCAACAGCACCAGCGGCAGCATGTAGGGCAGGACGATGCCGATCAGTCCGACCAGTCCGTCGGCGATGGCGCGGCCGAGCACGCCGCGCAGGCTGGCCGGCTGCCATTCCTGCACCCAGGCGCCAAGCGGCGCCGAACTGATAGCATCGATTGAAGTGCTGATCTCGAATACGACGAACAGCACGGCGGCGAAGACGCCGAGACTGCCCAGCAATCCCCAGCGCGGATGCAGGAAAAGCTCGTCAAGCCAGCGCTTCCAGGGCGTGCCGGTGTCCGGACCGCGCGGGCTGGTGACGCTTTCGAAAAGCAGTGCGGCCCGATGGTGGCGATCCGCATGAAGTTCCTCCGATAACGGCCGCGGCAGCCCGGTTTCGGCGGCCTCGCGGGCGGCCACCACAGGTGCGATCAAGGCCGGGAAGTGGGTGCGTAATTCGCCAAGGAAATAATCGTCATTTTCGGCCAACTGGGCAAGCAGGAGCGGACGCGGTACCTGGAATGCGATTTCGACCTGTGGGTCAGCCAAAAGGGAATTGAGCGTCGCGAGACTACTCACGATATGCGCGCTCGGCGGCTGCGGCTTCGGACATTGCCGAGCACGCGCTGCCTCCAGCACGGCGGCGAATAGCTCCATGATGCCCTTGCCCATGTGCGCGATTGTCGGCACCACGGCGACGCCGAGGCGCTCGGAGAGCATCGCGACGTTGATGAACAGGCCTTTATCGCGGGCCTCGTCGAGACGATTCAGGGCGATCACCATGGGCCGTCCGAGCAGACTCAACTCGAGACTCAACTCCAGATCGCGCTCGAGGCTGGTTGCGTCAACGACATGAATCAACACATCCGGTGCAGAAAATGCGGCAACCGGCTGCTGGTCTTCGTGCCGCGCGATCGGTGGCCAGCAATCGCCCCAGAGGAGATACATCAATACGACGCGGTCATGTTCGCTGAGATGGTGAAGCGAGCCGATCGAGGGCAAATCCACCAGGGAAATCTGGTCGAGACCGACCTCGACAACACATTCCTGATAGGAGCCGCCCAGCCCGGCAAGGCGTTCATGGCCTACGGCGGGGCTGGAGGCGGCCTCAAAGATGGTGCTCTTGCCGGCGCGCAGACGCCCGATCAGGGCCACACGCGGCCGGCGTTGGCCGCGCAGCAGTGGGCCGCGCAGTGGGATGACGGTTTTTCTGACGATGGTGTTCATGTCGCTAAGCTACTACGCCGGCACCCTGTTGGAAAAGGTTTGAAGCGAAAAACAGCGGAGTTTATTTTTGTCCCCATGTCCGGTTTGGCCGGTGCATCTCGTACTTGATGGTGAGGAGAACAAAAAATTCTGCCTCCCTTGCCCAACGGAGATGACCGACATGATGATCCAGAGCACTCTTGAACGAACGCCCAAAGCGCCAGAACTCGCGCCGCGGCAGCAAATAGGTACAGGCGTATTTGTCCTCGCGCTGCTGCTCCTGACGGCCGGCTACACGCTTGTCACGACGCCATCCAAGAGCATCGGCGTAAGCCTGGTGGTCCGCTGCGAGAGTATTTCAGCCCAGGTCGGCAGAACACTGGTCGAACAGGGTATCGCTGCCGACAGCCCGGAACTGAGGCGCCAGAAACAGCTGGCTTTCCGCACCTGCGTGGATGACTACGACGCTTTCAAACGGCTGGCTGGAACGGATTGATGCCGACATGGACAGCATGAACGAAACGATTACCTGGCTCTTTGTGACGGTCAACTCGGCGCGCATGCTTGCGTATCTGCCACAAATCTATAAGGCTTGGCGCTGTACCGACGGCGCTCGCGCAATCTCCCTGGTGACTTGGGGTTATTTTGCAGCGGCGCATCTAACCGGCGCTTTTTACAGCCTCGCTGTGGTGAACGATCCGAAATTGGCGGCTGTATTTGCGGGCAATTGTCTTGCCTGCAGCGCTTTGTTTGCTGTCGTCGGCTGGAAACGATGGAAGCTTGCCAACCGGCAGGAAGAATCGGCGACACAGGAAATCGATCGGATGATTCCGGTCGTCAGCATCTGAAACAGCATCTGGCGACAACACGATCAATCGGCAGAAGTATCAACAGAACGCCTGAATGCCGGTTTGGGCGCGACCGAGAATCAGCGCGTGAATGTCGTGAGTCCCCTCGTAGGTGTTGACTGCTTCCAGATTGACCATGTGGCGGATCACGCCGTACTCGTCTGAAATACCGTTGCCGCCGAGCATGTCCCGCGCCGTGCGTGCGATATCCAGCGACTTGCCGCAGGAATTGCGTTTCATGATCGAGGTGATTTCGACCGCTGCAGTGCCCTCGTCCTTCATGCGCCCCAAGCGCAGGCAGCCCTGCAAGCCCAGCGTGATCTCCGTCTGCATGTCGGCCAGTTTCTTCTGGATCAACTGGTTGGCTGCCAGGGGACGGCCGAACTGCTTGCGCTCCATGACGTATTGACGGGCGCGAAACCAGCAATCCTCGGCCGCGCCGAGCGCGCCCCAGGCAATGCCGTAGCGAGCCGAATTGAGGCAGGTGAATGGCCCCTTGAGACCGGCGCCGCCGGGTAGCAGGTTCTCTTCCGGAACGAAGACGTCGTCCATGACGATTTCCCCAGTAATGGAGGTGCGCAGGCCGACCTTGCCATGAATGGCCGGCGCCGTCAGCCCCTTCCAGCCCTTTTCAAGAATGAAGCCGCGAATGGTTCCGTCGTCAGTCTTTCCCCAGACGATGAAGACGTCAGCGATCGGCGAATTGGTGATCCAGATCTTGGCGCCGGACAGTTGGTAACCGCCATCGACCTGGCGCGCCCGCGTCAGCATGCTGCCGGGATCGGAGCCGTGGTTGGGTTCGGTTAGGCCAAAACAGCCGATCCATTCGCCGGTCGCCAGGCGCGGCAGGTATTTCTGTTTTTGCGCCTCGCTGCCGAACTCGAAAATCGGCACCATCACCAATGACGATTGCACGCTCATCATTGATCGATATCCGGAATCGACGCGTTCCACTTCGCGGGCGATCAGTCCATAGCAGACATAATTCAGGCCGGCGCCGCCATATTCCGGGGGAATCGTCGCGCCGAGCAGGCCCAGTTCGCCCATCTCGCGAAAGATGGCCGGATCGGTCTTCTCGTAGCGGAACGAATCCTGGACGCGCGGCGTCAGGCTACCTTGGCAATACTGTTGCGCTGCGTCGCGGATCATCCGCTCGTCTTCATCGAGTTGGCTGTCCAGAAGCAACGGATCGGCCCAGTGGAAGTTCGCTTTATTAGCTGACATCAGGTTGTCCTCAAGTACATTTCACGGATGAAAACTGCGCAAATGATAGCGGCTAATTCGCTTCTCTTCCTGCGGCTCGCAAGTTCTTCGCGACTCGCCATGCAAGCCTGCCGGCTAACGTGGCAAGATATGCACCGACGCCCCGTGTCAGTATTCGTTCGTTGCAAAAGGAAAGCATGGAACCAATATCCGAAACGCTTATCGAGATCGAAGACCTGCATTTCTCGTTTGGCGAAAAGAAGGTCTTTAACGGCATCAATTTGCGCATAGCGCGTGGCAAGGTGGTGGCCATCCTCGGTGTCGGCGGTTCCGGCAAGAGCACGCTGCTGCGTTTGATTGGCGGGCAACTGCGCCCGGACAGTGGCAGCGTGAAAGTTAATGGTCGGGTTGTGCATGAACTCGACCAGACTGAACTTTATGCAATGCGACGGCAGTTGGGCGTGATGTTCCAGGCTGGCGGGTTGTTCAGCGACCTGTCCGTATTCGACAACATCGCTTTTCCCATGCGCGAGCTTACCGACCTTCCCGAAGAGCTGATCTACGACCTGGTCCTGATGAAGTTGCATTCGGTCGGTTTGCGCGGCACCATTGACCTGATGCCCAACGAACTTTCGGGCGGCATGGCGCGCCGCGTAGCGCTGGCGCGGGCAATCGCGCTTGATCCGATGTTGGCCATGTACGACGAGCCGTTCGCCGGCCTTGACCCCATTTCGCTCAACGTCATCGCGCAACTGATCCGGCGCCTGAACGATGCGCTCGGCGGGACCTCCATCGTCGTGACCTACGACGTATCGGAATCTTTGAAGGTGGTCGATTATGCCTATCTCATTCATAACGGAGTGGTCGAAGCGGAAGGCGAGTCAGCGGAACTACTGGCTTCGGCCGAGCCCTTTGTGGATCAGTTTCTCCATGCGCGCGCCAACGGGCCGGTTCCCTTTCACATGAAGACCGTCCCCTATCAGGCGGATCTGGGTATTGGTTAGCTTGATGCGTGCGGCTATGGGAGCCCCTGCGTGAACCCTTCAATCCCCAGGCCATACCCGCCGAAGCCGGCCAACGCCTACCTTTTCGCGACCTGCCTGATCGACCAGTTTGCCCCACAAGCCGGCTTGGACACGGTAAGCCTGCTGCAGCGCGAAGGCATCTCCATTCATTTTCCGGAAGCGCAGACATGCTGCGGGCAGCCGGCTTATACCAGCGGATATCCCGATGAGGCACGCATCGTAGCGCGTCGCCAGTTGGATCTCTTCCCGCAAGCCTGGCCGGTCGTGGTCCCGTCAGGATCGTGCGCCGCGATGATGCGTCACCACTATCCCAAATTGTTCGCCAATGACCCGGTTCTTTACGCCAAGGCAAATGAACTGGCCGGACGAATCTTTGAACTCACGGAGTTTCTGATTCATGTCGTCGGTTTCAAGCGCGTCGATGTCGGCGGCTCCTGCACAGTCGCCTTGCACACCTCCTGCCACGCACGACGAGAAATGGGCGTCCATGAGACCAGCGCCGCGCTGCTTGCTGGCCTCACGCAAGTCAAGGTTGTCCGGCAGGCGCGCGCCGAGGAGTGTTGCGGCTTTGGCGGCACCTTCGCGATGCGTCATCCGGACATTTCGGCGGCCATCGTCAGCGACAAGGTGGCCAGCCTCAAGGAAAGCGGTGCTCAGCGCGTTGTCAGCGCCGATTGTGGCTGCCTGTTCAACATTCTTGGCCGTGCCGAAAAAATTGACCAGAGCGCAGCGAAGGGGACGCCATCGCTGCCCGGTGAGCATATCGCCAGTTTCCTCTGGCGTCGCACCAGTGGAGGCGAAGCGTGAGTGCGCGAGAGAATATTCTTGGCCGATTGCGCCGCGCCCCGGCTGGCGCTCCGGTGCCGTTGCCGGATGTCGCTGCGTGGTTCGCCACAACCCCTGTTGAGGACATCGCCACCCGTGCCACCCGCTTCAAAGCCAATATCGAAGCAGCCCACGCGGAAGTCCATGAAACCAATGCTGCTGACTGGCCGTCGCTGCTTCTAGAAATTGCCGTGCAGAAGGGTCTGGGCAGGCTGCTCGTCGGCCACGGGACAGCGCAGGCAGAGGTGCTGCGCTCGCAGCCGCAGCATCAGCTCAAGCTGGTCAGCTACGAACAACCGGCTGCGACGTGGCGCAGCGAATTGTTCGAAAACATCGACTGCGCGCTGACCGCTGCGCGAAGTGCCATAGCGTCCACCGGTAGCCTGATTCTCTGGCCTGACGCCAGCGAGCCGCGCCTGATGTCGCTGGTGCCGCCGGTGCATTTCGTGCTGCTCGACGCCGCGAATATTCACGCTGACCTGCACGCGGCGATGACCAACGAACGCTGGGCAGAGGCCATGCCGACCAATGCGCTGGTCATTTCCGGGCCGTCGAAGACCGCCGACATCCAGCAAACGCTGGCCTATGGCGCGCACGGGCCGCGCGAACTGATCGTGCTGCTGTGCCACCGCGGCGCAAAGTCATCGTGAGCCAGAATCAGACGGTCCATTTTCACCCGGCTGAAGGTTTTGCCGAGCGCAGCCGCGCCGCCGTCAATGACGCGCACTTGCGGCGCAGCTTCCGCGGGGCCATGGATTTCCTCCAGGCCAAGCGACTGTCGCAGTTTCCCGATGCCGATGAGCTGTCGGCGCTCCGCGATCTCGGCAAAGCTATCCGCCTCCATGCGCTGGCCAATCTGCCCGACTTGCTTGAACAACTTGAGGCCAAACTGCAGGCGAATGGCATACAAGTCCATTGGGCGGAAACACCCGACCAAGCCAACGCCATCGTACTGGACATCGCCCACCGCCATGATGCCAAAAACATGGTCAAGGGCAAGTCGATGGTCAGCGAGGAAATCGGTCTCAACCACGCCATGGAGGTGGCGGGCATCGAAGCGCTGGAAACCGACATGGGCGAATACATCGTCCAACTCGCTGGCGAGGCGCCTTCACACATCATCATGCCGGCGATCCACAAAACCAGACAGCAGATCGCCGAGCTGTTCGCTGCCAAGGTGCCCGGTGTTGCCTACACGGACAACGTTGACGAGCTGATCCGGATCGGCCGCGACGTGCTGCGCAAGAAATTTGCCGCCGCCGAAATCGGACTCTCCGGGGTCAATTTCGCGGTCGCCGAGACCGGCACGCTGTACCTCGTCGAAAACGAAGGCAACGGTCGCATGTGCACGTCCGTACCGAAGGTCCATATCGCCGTCACCGGCATCGAAAAAGTGGTCGCCAAGCTAGAACACGTGGCGCTGCTCAATATTCTGCTGCCGCGCTCGGCCACCGGGCAGGCCGTGGAAACCTACCAGAACTTCATCAGCGGGCCACGCAAGCCGGACGAACTCGACGGGCCGGACGAGGTGCACCTGATCCTGCTCGATAATGGCCGTACTCAGGCTTATGCCGATGTCCAGTTACGGGCGACGTTGCAATGCATCCGTTGCGGCGCCTGCATGAACCATTGCCCGGTCTATGCGCGCATCGGCGGTCATGCCTACGGCACAACTTATCCCGGGCCGATTGGCGCCATCATCTCGCCGCACCTGCTCGGCCTCGAGGCGACTTACGCACTGGCGACGGCGTCGAGTTTATGCGGCGCCTGCGTCGAAGTCTGTCCGGTACGCATCCCGATCACCGACATCCTGATCCGTTTACGCAACGAAGCCCAGGCCGCCAGCGCCGGTAAATTGCGCGGCGGCGGCAGGGCCCGCAAGCCCTTGCAGAGTTCGATCTGGCTGGTATGGTCGTGGATTTACGGTCAGCCATGGCTGTACCGCATCGTGTCTTGGTTGATGAGCCGTGGCCGTGCACTGGCACCCTCGAATCAGGGCGCCTGGACGCGAAGCCGAACGCCGCTCAACCCTGCGCCGCAGCGGCTCCGCGATTTGCTGCGTCGGCCTGCCAGCGGTTAGCTGAAGTCCTCGCGGCGATGTTTCAGGTGCCGTAAGCCACCCTTAATTTGGCTTGCATGCGGAGCGTTTGACCATCGATGCTCTGCCCGCCGACGCGAATCTCGCCACCAAGGGCTCGGGCAACCTCGATGGCACGCCTTGCTGCCAGCAACGTCCCGCCAGCACCCGAACTTCCTGGAGCCGAAGAGTACAGGTTGTCGATCGAATGCACGCCGCCGTGAACGTCGATCTGCGCCACCTTCACGCCATCCTTCCATATTTCGGCATAGACCGGCGCTATTTCGGGAACGGCACTCTTCGTGCTGGACGGCACAGAAAGCGTGACGCGCACACTTTCCGGGATGCTCTTGGAATCGCTTGGTTGGGCGTTGGCGACGTTACCCGGAGGCGATGCGCCATCCAGATTTGGCAAGTTGCCACGACTGCCGTTTGGCGAACTCGTGGCGGGCGGTAAAACTTGTGGAGACAGGGGCGTGGTCGGCGAAATTGGCACGGTTTTCCGGTCTGAAAATCGATGATTGGTCGATATTCAGCACGGCCCGTGCCAGGTAGAGATTCGTCATGAAATATGCCTATTTGGATGGCGCCGCCAGTCGCCAGATGCCCGGATAGCGCCGCAATCCGGGCATGCCGACTTATCAGGTGGCAGGTTCCGTCTGTTCAATTGCTTCGTTTGCCGGGTGACGTCAGGGTCGCGGCGGCAAGATTGTTCGGCTGAGCGGCAAGATTTTCCTTGGGTGACGTTTGTCGTCGCGAACCGGACATTGCTTAAGCGATGTTATGCCGTTGGTAAGGTGATAAAGCCTTCGATTCCTGACGAGACAGAGCCAATCGGATCAATGCTTATGGATGTTGCAATGCACCAAATTTGCGCGTAGGATTATCCGCACTTCTCGTACGGGAATCATTGGGGGTACTTCCCCGTGGCTCGCCTAATCGCTTCGACTGTTCTTGCTGTAGTCTCAACGGTCAACGTCCTCTCAGAATGTTGCGGTCGCCTGATTGAGGGTCGCCGCACGGGTTCACGTTGCACCCGGCTGCCGACGCGATGTGCCTCCCCGCTTCTCAGCTTTGCATCGAACGCGGGTTTGGCAATGTGCTTTATCGAGGGTAATCGGCGTTTGCATTTCTCGCCTTCCGCTTCAGTGCGATAGATTCCACTTGTTGAAAGGAATGAACATGAGCAAAGTCAGCATCATCGGTGCTTACAACACCGAATTCGGGGCCTTCGTGAATAAGGACAAGGCAACCGGTCTGGTGACCGATACCAAGACCTACTACGATCTACTGGTCGAGGCCGGGCGCGGCGCCATTGCCGATGCCGGTTTGGAAGCCAAGGACATTGACGCCATCTATGTCGGCTCGTGTTCGCCGGCCTCTTTTGCCAATCAGGAGCATGTCGCACCGATCGCGGCGGAAATCCATCCCGATTTACGCTTCAAGCCGATGACCCGCTGCGAGTGCGCCTGCGCTTCGTCGTCGGTGGCGCTCTACGATGGCATTTATGCCGTCGAGGCCGGCCGCGCCAGGCATGTGCTTGTCATCGGCGTCGAAAAGATGAACCTCTTGCCGACACCGCAAATGACGCACGTCTTGGCCTGCTGTTCGCACTGGCCGAGCGAAGGCTCGAAGGGCTGGTCATTTCCGGCGCTGTTCGCCGAATACGCCAAGGGCTATCAGGCTCAATACAAGATTCCGAACTCGGAACTGGAAAAGATGTTGTGGACGGCGGGTGCGCTATGCTACAAAAACGGCGCCGAGAATCCGCTGGCGCACGTCCGCAATGGACCGGCGACAGTCGAAGCGATCATGAAGCTCAACGAACTCGATGCGCGCGGCAAGTGCAAGAACATGATGATCGCTCCACCATTGCGCCTGCATGACTGTTCGCTCGTTTCGGACGGCGCCGCTGCCTTGGTGATCACCTTGACAACGAACGTCAGCAACCGCCAGCGTGCCGTGGAAATCGCCGGGATTGGCCATTCAGTGGAGCGCCTGCCGGAGAATGTGCGTCCCAATATGCATGAACTGATGGCTGGCAAGGACGCCGCCGCCAAGGCCTACAAGGAGGCAGGCATTACGGCGAGCGACATCGATTTTGCCGAAGTCCATGATTGCTTTACGATCAACCAGATTCTGTCGACCGAGGCGCTCGGTCTTTCTGCAGATGGCCGGGCTGGTTACGACTACCTTGACGGCCGCTTCACGCGGGACGACAAAGTGGCGGTCAACTTGTCGGGCGGCCTGAAGTCGAAGGGCCATCCGGTCGGTGCCACCGGCGCCTCCATGCACACGCTCATCTACAAGCAACTGATCGGCGAGGCGATTGGCGTCAAGGCGAAGAAGGCGGATATTGGCGTGGCATTCAATGTCGGCGGTTCTGCGGTCACCAACTGTGTCAGCGTATTGAGAAGACTGTCATGAAGACGATCACTTACAACGATATCGAATTCACGATAGTCAAGTCCGGCAAAGGTTGGGAAATCGCCCGCAAACTAACGGATGGAACATTAGCCCAAGTTGGTGCGGGTCTTTTCGAAGGCGTTGCCGATGGAGAAGCCGAAGCGCGGGCGGTTGCGCTTGTCAAGACGGTGTTCCCGGTCGGCATCAAATCAGTCGGGCCGGATGTCACGCATCCGAACATGGTTGGCGACCTCAAGATCGTCGGACCCGATGTCGCGCATCCGAATTTCATTTATTGGAGCAAGGACAGCACTTCTTTCGCCAGGTAGCGAAGAGGTTTAGAGGTCTACTTGCGCCGGACCGGCGCATTCATTGAAAAGGGCAAATCATGGAAATCAAAGGTAGCGTAGCTCTCGTGACCGGGGGCGGCAATGGCATCGGCGAGGCCGTTGCCAAGTTCTTTGCCAGGAACGGCGCCAAGGTTGCCGTCGTCGACATGGTGCAGAAGAACATCGACCGCGTTGTCAGCGAGATCAAGGAAGCCGGTGGTGAAGTCATCGGCGTGCAGGCCAATGTCACCAGCGAAGCGGATACGGCACGTTATATCAAGGCGACCTTGGAGGCGTTCGGCCAACTCAATATCGCTGTGGCATGCGCCGGAATCATCCGCGACGGCACCATGCTGACGCTCGACAAGGAAACCGGCAAGGTCTCGCGCAAGATGGGCCTCGACAAATGGCAACCGGTAATTGACGTCAATCTCACTGGTACCTTCCTGACTCTGCGCGACGCCGCCGAGGCGATGGTCAATGGCGGATGGGAAGGATTGCTGGTGCCGATTTCCTCGGTCAACAAGGTCGGTCAGATCGGGCAGCTCAATTACTCTTCGACCAAGGTTGCCGACGCCCTGATGCCCAAGATCATCATCGGCGAATTCCTCATGCGCGGCATTCGCAATATCCGCTGCGTCGGCATCGCCCCGGGCTATACGGCGACTCCGATGCTGACCGGCATGAATCAGGAAGCGCTGCGCAGCATCCTGGAGGACGTGCATATCGGCCGACTGGTCGAACCCGACGAGATCGCCGCCATGATCGGCCACTGTGTTGTGAACGGCGCCCTCAACGCGACGACCATCGAGATCACCGGCGGCCTGTGCAATTCCAAGGGAATCGCCAAGTAGTCCGGTCAATGTTATTTGCCGCACCGAAGCGGCAGGTAGGCGAAGCTAATATCGGCGAATTGGGCAGGGTACAAAATGACTGAAGTCGATCTGAAAACCTTCTTCCTCGAAAAGGTTCGCCTTTTCGAGAGTTTCTTGGCCGAAAAGGTCGATGAAATCGTCGCGAGTTCCCGGTTGGCCACTTACGAGGGCAACGAGGCGATCCTTGAGACAGGGGACGAGGGCCGCTTTTTCGGCATCCTGATCACCGGTCACGCCGAGGTTTCGGTTGCCGACAATACCGGAACCCGCTCCGTCGTCACCCAGCTTGAAGCTGGCGACGTGTTCGGCGTCATGTCCTTGCTAACCGGCGATCGCATCGTTGCCGATGTCATCGCCGGCAATCGGTGCTTCGTCCTGATGATTCCCCGGGCGATATTCAATAGCCATATCCTGACCAACCCAAAGGCCGTCGGCTACCTTTCCCGGCTGCTCGCCGAGCGCACGCGGACAATGTCGGTCGACCTCGTAGACGCCCAGGCAAGGGCCGCTGCCAAGTCTGAAGATCCCTATTCACTGTCACTGACGACCAATGTTCCGGGCAAAGTCCTGGCGCTCAACGTTGGCATCAGCCAGATTCACTTTGGCATTTACGACACGCATGACCTTGGATCCGATGTCCATGGGATTATCGACAACGGCCTCGATAACGTGTCCAGAATACGTGTGACGGTCGGTCCGCATAGCAAAGCTTTCGAGCATCCGCCTTTCCCACTCGCCGACCTTTTCCGGGTCATGCAGGAGGCGACCAGGCTGCTCGGCGAGGCATTCACCTTTCATCCGGAGGAGGTGACGGCGGTTGGTCACCGGGTGGTCCACGGCGGCAGCAAGTTCTCCAGCGCCGTGGTCATCACGCCTGCCGTGATCGCCGACATCGAGGCGCTTTCAGTGTTTGCGCCGCTGCACAATCCGGTCAATCTCAACGGCATACGCGAGGCGATGAAGCAGTTTCCCGGCGTGCCCCACGTCGCTGTTTTCGATACGGCCTTTCACCAGACGCTCCCACCGTACGCTTATCTCTACGGTCTGCCTTACGACCTTTACAAGAAGGACGGCATCCGTCGTTATGGGTTTCACGGCACCTCGCACCGCTTCGTCTCGCTCAAGTCGGCCGAGGTGGTCGGTCGGCCGCTAGGCGAACTGGAGATCGTCTCTTGTCACCTCGGTATCGGTGCGTCGCTCTGCGCCATCGATCATGGCCGCTCGGTTGATACGACGATGGGCATGACCCCAACCGACGGACTGATCATGCCGAGCCGTTCAGGCAGCATCGATCCCGCAGTGATGATTCACCTCCTCGATCACCACAAAATGTCACCGGACCAGCTTTCCGACCTGATCAATACCGAGAGCGGCCTGAAGGGCATTTCCGGCATATCCAGCGACATCCACCAGATCGAGTCTGCTGCCGGCGAAGGTCACCACCGCGCCCTGCTGGCGCACAAGGCTTTTTGCTACCAGATACGCAAGAATATCGGCGCCTATGTCGCGGCGATGGGAGGCATCGATGTGCTCGCCTTTACCGGCGATATCGGCGAGACCAGTTCCACGGTGCGCAGCCTGGCCTGTCAGAGCCTTGGCTACATGGGTATCAAGCTGGACGAGGAAAAAAACCGCAACCTCGGCAAGATCCGCTCCCACGCCGTCATATCGGCGAGCGACTCGCCAGTGACCATCCTGGTCATAGCCAATGACGACGAGCGCCTGGTCGCTTGGGAAACACTGCGTTCCATCGAGCGTAACAAGCTGATCGTGGCCATGCGCGACGAGCAGGCCGAAGCACCGATCCCGATCGAAATCTCGGCTCACCATGTCCATCTGGCCCAAGCCGATGTCGACAAATTATTCGGTCCCGGGCACCAGTTGACGCCGGAGCACGAGCTTTCACAGCCAGGTCAGTTTGCCTGTGCCGAAAAATTGCATCTCGTGGGCCCAAAAGGACGCATCGCCAACATCCGCGTCCTCGGTCCGACGCGCAAGGAAACCCAGGTCGAAATCGCCATGACAGAACAATTCAAGGTCGGCATTCAACCGCCTATCCGCGAGTCTGGCGATTTGGCCAACACCCCAGGTGTCACGCTGGAAGGGCCAGCCGGTAGCACAACCATCGAACGCGGCGTAATCTGCGCCCAGCGGCACATCCATATGTCGCCGGACGATGCCATGCGATTTCGGGTGCGCGACAAATATGTTGTCCGGGTGCGTATCGAAGGCGCCCGCGAACTGATTTTTGGCGACGTGGTGGTTCGCGTCAATCCGAATTACCGGCTGGCGATGCATATCGACACCGACGAGGGCAATGCCGCCAATATTCGTACCGGCATGCTCGGCTACATCGAAGAAATTCAGAGCCGCCGCTGAATAGTTGGTCCTTGGATCAATGAACAAACCGAAAGGAGCACGTCATGGTTGCCAAAAGTACAGAGTCATCTAAGTCACTCCATCACCATCACCATCATGCTCCGGACGGACTCAGAACGATTGAAGGGATGATGACCTCGCTGCAGCAGCGGCTCGATCCGTTTGGCGTGGCGACATCGTTGCTCAACGCGCAGGTGGCGTGGATGCTGCATCCGCAAGAGCTATCGCGGTCGATCAGCGCCATTTCCGGCGATGTTCTGGCACTGCAGCAGCACCTTCTGCTGCGCGCCATGGGCATGCCCAGCGAAGCTGTGGTGACGCCTAAGGAGGGCGATGCGCGCTTCGCCGATCCGGTGTGGAGCGAAGAGCCGACATGGGAGATCATCAAGGAATCGTATCTGGCGATTACCCATCAACTTGAGGACATGCTTTTCGAGACACCCGGGCAGGCCGACAAGGAGCGTCGCCGCGCCGCTTTCTGGGTGCGCGAATGGCTCAACGCGATGGCCCCGACCAATTTCTTTCTGACCAACCCGGTCGCCATGCGCAAGTATTTCGAGACGCGCGGCGAAAGTCTGGTCAAGGGATTCGAGCATTTCATGCGCGATGCCAAGGCCAAGAATATTCGCATGGTCGAGGCCGACGCCTTCAAGGTCGGCGTCGATCTGGCGACTACTCCTGGTCATGTGGTTTTTCGCAACCGAATGGTCGAACTGCTGCACTACACGCCGACCACCGCGCAGGTACACAAGATCCCGATCGTGATCATTACGCCGTGGATCAACAAGTTCTACATCCTCGACCTGACGCCAAAGAAGAGCCTGGTCAAATACCTGACAGATCAGGGCTACAGCGTATTCATAACCAGTTGGAAGAATCCGGACGCCGCTATGGCTGACGTCGCGTTTGACGACTACCTGCTCGACGGTGTCGATCAAGTAGTGGACGCTGCGCGCAAACTCTGCAAGTCCTCGCAAGTCCACCTGACCGGTTACTGCATCGGCGGCACCCTGGTGGCGACCTACATGGCCTGGGCCAGTCGTCATTACGGCGAAAAGGCGATGCCGGTCGCGCACTGGACGCTATTCACGACGCTGACCGATTTTTCTTCGCCTGGCGATATCGACGTTTTCATCGACGCAGGGGCGATTGCCGCGCTCGAAGAAAAGATGGCCAAGACCGGTTATCTCGATGGCGACGACATGGCTTCGAGTTTCCGCCTGTTGCGCTCCAACAGCCTCATCTGGCACTACTTCGAACAGAGCTATCTGTTCGGCGAACCGCTGCCGCCTTTCGACGTGCTGTTCTGGAACATGGACACGACGCGCATGCCGGCGGCAATGCACTCCTTCTATCTGCGGCAGATGTATCTGCACAACAATTTGATGAAGCGCGATGCGCTAAGCATTGCCGGAGAACTGATCGACCTGGATCTCATTACTCAGCCGCTCTACGCCGTGGCCGCCGAGGACGACCATATCGTGCCGTGGCGGCAGTCCTATCGGATCCGCAAGTACATCAATGTCGATGCGTCAGTGCGCTTTGTGCTGTCGACCTCTGGGCATATCCTGGGAATCGTCAATCCTATGGTCAATCCACCCAAGCGGAGTTTCTGGGTGGCCGAGCCCGAGCGCAACGAACACTTCGAACATTGGTTCGTCCGCGCCGAGAAGAAGCCCGGCACTTGGTGGGAAGACTGGCTGGCCTGGCTATCGCCGCAATGCGGTCCGCTGGTGGCCGCGCCCAAGCTAGACGCCAAGACCTATCCCGATCTCGGACCGGCGCCAGGTACCTACGTATTCGAAAAGTAGGCGCGGCAGATATCGCCTGAAAGCTGGCCGCCTCGGAGTTTTGCCGATGCGGCCAAGTGCGCGGCGATTGCTCGGCTCGTTGGCTGATCCCGTTCTGTGTGCCAACGCACAGAGATAGCTTGGGCGTTGGCCGAAAATCCCGTGACGAAAGCGCTCCTGCGAAGCGCTCGAGTGCATTTGCGCTGCGCACGGGACTTGACGATGACGAAGATCGAAAAAATGGGTGTCGGCATCCCGTTACCGGGGTTACGACAAATGGACCCGGAAATCTGGCGTGCGATTTTCGATGCCAGTGCCGATGCGATATTTCTCCACGACGCGCAATCGCGGGTACTGCAGGCCAATCCCGCCTATTGCCGGGAAGCGGGCATCAGCGACGAGGCCGAGGCACTGGGAAAACTCTATTGGCAAGTGTTCCCGCTGGGCAGCGGGCCGATTCCCGGGCGCATCGTCGGTTCGAACGCAGCCGGCGACTCCGCAAACGAATTGGACCTGCATGTCGGCATCAGTCACTTTCTCGTGTTACGCCACTCAGTACGCGACGAACAGGGTAATTCGCAATACACACTGGTCATATTGCGCGATATCACGGCGCAAAGACTGGCAGAAGAAGAATTGGCAGAGAGTCGGCAAAATGTTCGCCGCGCCATGGAAACAGCGCACGATGCCATCATCACAGTCGATCCCGAAAGCAGTCTGGTCACCGGATGGAATCCTGCCGCCGAAGCGGTTTTTGGGCACAGCCGGGAAGAGGTGATCGGGCACACGCTTTTCGGCTTCCTGGCGCCGGCACAATTCCGCGAACTGGCGCTGCAGGGTATGGCGAATTTTGCCGAAACCGGCGATGCGGCGCCGCTCACCAAAACCATCGAATTGGTGGCGCTGCACGGTAACGGAACGGCATTCCCCATCGAAATCGTCCTGTCTGCCACCAGCAGTCACGGCAAGTGGTTCACTACCGGTATTGTCCATGACATCAGCGAGCGCAACCGGGCGCTGGCATCGGAGAAGCGATATTTTCGCCTCTTTGAGTCGGCCAAGGACGGCATCCTGATTCTCGATGCGGAAACAGGCAAACTCGTCGACGCCAATCCGTTTATCACCCAGTTACTCGGCTATCCGCGGGAGGATTTGCTCGGCAAGCATATCTGGGAATTGGGCTTCTTCAAGAACGTCGCCGCCAACAAGGCCAAGTTCCTCGAACTGCAGCAGCGTGACTATGTGCGTTACGAGGACCTGCCGCTGGCGACAAGCGATGGCAAGACGGTCCACGTCGAGTTCGTCAGCAATGTCTATCTGGTGGACAGCACCCGGGTGATCCAATGCAACATTCGCGACATCAGCGATCGCAAGCGGGTAGAAGAAACCAGAAAAGCCGCGTCGCAATATGCGCGGAGCCTGATCGAGGCGAGTCTGGACCCTCTGGTTACGATCAGTGCCAGTGGAATAATCACGGACGTCAACCTGGCGACTGAAAATGTGACCGGTACCAGTCGCGCCAAGCTCATCGGCAGCGACTTTGCCGACTATTTCACCGATCCCGAGCAGGCTCACGAGGTCTATCGGCGAGTTTTCTCGGAAGGATTTGTGACAGATTATCCGCTGGCGATTCGCCATGTCTCGGGCAACATCACCGACGTGCTGTATAACGCCAGCATCTATCGTGACGATTGCGGCAAGGTCTTGGGCGTTCTTGCCGCCGCGCGGGATATTACCGAGCGCAAAAGAATCGAGAATGAATTGCGGCAGAGCAAGGAGTGGTTGGAGGCGGCCGCTTCTGCCGGAATTGTCGGTCTCTGGAGCTGGGATATACCGAACGATTCGCTGGTTTGGGACAGGGTCATGTATCGCCTCTACGGCATTGGCCCCGCAGACTTTGGCGGCGCCTATGCAGGGTGGGTAAGCGCTATCCACCCTGATGACAAGGCTCGGACCGAGGTAGAGATTCAATCCGCTCTGCGCGGCGAGCGGGAATATTGTCCGGAATTCCGCGTCATCTGGCCAGATCGTTCGGTGCACTTCATCAAGGCGGCTTCCCACACCAGCTTTGATCCCCAGGGCAAGCCACTGCACATGGTCGGCGTCAACTATGACCTGACCGAACGCAAGCAGGTCGAGCAAGCCCTGCTTCGTGAAAGCGAGAAGAACCGGGTGCTATTGCGCAATGCCAGCGATGGAATTCATATTCTCGATCCCGCCGGCAGGGTCATCGAGGTCAGCGATTCCTTTTGTGCCATGTTGGGCTATCGACGCGAAGAGTTGATCGGCATGAACGTGGCGCAGTGGGATGCACACCTTACCCAGGAGCAACTCGCTCAGGCAATCAGTCAACCTTTTGCCAATGCTGGGCGCATCGAATTTGAGACTCGCCACCGGCGTAAGGATGGAACTGTTTTCGATGTTGAGGTCAGCGGCTGTCCGCTCCAACTGGAAGGCCGGCCGGTAATTTTCTACTCCTCACGCGACACTACTTTGCGCAAGAAGGTAGCGGCGGAACTCGACGCCCATCGCCATCATCTCGAAGAATTGGTCGAAACGCGCACTGCTGCGCTGTCGCTCGCCAAGCAAGCCGCCGAAACCGCAAACGTATCCAAGAGCGCCTTCCTGGCGAACATGTCGCACGAAATTCGTACGCCGCTCAACGCCATCACCGGGATGGCCTACCTGATCCGTCGCTCTGGCGTAACAGCCCAGCAGGCAGACCGTCTGGACAAGATCGATGTGGCCGGAAAACATCTTCTGGAAACCATCAATGCTGTTCTCCACCTCTCCAAAATCGAGGCCGGAAAGTTTGTATTGGAGGAAACGGCGGTCGTGGTCGGGAGCATCATCGCCAATATCGCATCGATGCTCCTCAATAAAGCCAGGGCGAAAGGATTGAGGCTGGTCGTGGAGACGGAAAAAAGCTTGCATCATCATCTCCTCGGTGACCCGACCCGGCTGCAGCAGGCGCTGCTCAATTATGCCGCCAACGCGATCAAGTTTACCGAGAGCGGGACCGTCACCCTGCGCGCCTTGATTGCTGAGGAACTAATCGACAGTGTGCTGGTACGCTTCGAGGTTCAGGACACCGGCATTGGCATCGACCCGGCCACCCAGCTCAAGCTTTTCAAGGCATTTGAGCAGGCAGACAATTCTGTGACCCGCAAGTATGGTGGTACCGGCCTCGGCCTGACCATCACCAGAAAGCTGGCGCAATTGATGGGTGGAGATGCGGATGTCATTAGTGTGCCGGCGCTGGGCAGTACTTTCTGGTTTACGGCCAGACTCAAGAAAGGCGACCCGAACAACGCTGTGCCGCGCATAGTATTGGCGCAATCTGCCGAGGCGATCCTGAAGCGAGACTACCGTGGGCGGCGCATCCTCCTGGCTGAAGACGAACCGATCAATCGGGAGATCACCACGGAGCTTCTCCAATACATCGGATTGGTTATCGATTGCGCCGAAGATGGCTCGCAGGCGGTCGAACTGGCCGGAAAAAACCACTACGACCTGATTCTGATGGACATGCAGATGCCGCGCATGGATGGTCTGGAGGCGACCCAAACGATCCGCGCATCAGCCAACGGCGGCAAGGTTCCGATCCTCGCGGTCACGGCCAATGCCTTTGCCGAAGACAAGGCACGCTGCTACGCGGCTGGCATGAATGACTATGTGGCGAAGCCGGTCAATCCGGAGGCGCTGTTTGCCACATTGCTGAAATGGTTGGGTCCGGCAAATAATTGATGCCATGGAAAGCGGGTCTTCCGTTGCCGCCCGGTTCATCGGGCGCTGCTTGTCAAGATGCCAAATCAATTTTTTAATGTCGTTGGGGCGTCACGGTCAAGCTTGGGCTGTTTTCACAGAAGTGAGGAATTTGATGTAACCCTGGCTCCTTTGGTCACCTGCACTGGCGCGAGAACGGTTGCTCTAGATCACGCAGAACGAAGCGTTTGCGCCGATCTACGTCAGGCTGGCCGTCGCCGAGGAAGTTGCGGCGTAAGCAGCGGATCGCTGACGTTGGCGCTTCGCTCAGCATCGAGTTGGCTTGGCCCTGAAAGCGCCGAAATTCCCCAACGATTTCCCGTCTGATGGAATCGACGCAGCGATTCCGGCTTGCCACTTAATTCGAGTCGCTGTGAGGGATAAAACCATTGGTAAGGCCCAGAAAGGGACTTATCATTCCCTTTCTGGGCCTTACCGACAACATCATGCAGACCCTGCCGCTCAGCGATGTCCTGTTTACTGCGACTCAGCAGAAGGTGCTGGCCCTGCTGTATGGCAAGCCGGACCAGAGTTTCTACGCTAACGAGATTGCCCGCTGGGCGCAGGTCGGCAAAGGTAGCCTGATGCGCGAACTGGACCGCCTGTATCGATCCGGCGTACTGACAATGAACCGCCAGGGCAATCAGACCCACTACCAGGCCAACGCGGAATGCCCGATCTATGCAGAACTGTTGGGCATCGTACGCAAGACTTTCGGCATCGGCGAGGCTTTGCGTACTGCGCTGGCGCCCCTGGCCGGGCAGTTGGTGTGGGCCTTCGTCTATGGCTCCATCGCTAAAGGTACGGATCATGCCGGCAGCGATATCGACCTGATGCTAATCGGCGAGAACCTCGCCTACGGCGACATGGTGGAGCGCTTGTTGCCTGTGGAAGAGAACTTGAGCCGCAGCATCAACCCGACGATCTACACGCCGGCCGACTGGCTGGCCAAGAAGGCCGCTGGCAACAACTTTGTCATGCGAGTGTCAGAGCAGGACAAGATCAATCTGATCGGCTGTCCGCCGCCGAAGGAGTCTGCCAATGCGCGCGGATAGCAGTAAGGACAACCTGGAAAATCTGGTGCGCAGTGGCGGCCTCAAGGCGGAGCCGTCGGACCGCAAGGAGTGCGAAGGCTTGCTGCGTTCCGCCATTGACCGCCTGAAGGATTCCCACAGCCCGGCGCTGTCTTTCGCCAGTCGCTTCGATTTGGCCTACAACGCCGCCCATGCTCTGGCGCTGACGGCTTTGCGCCTGCAGGGTTATCGATCAGACCAGCGCTATGGTGTTTCAGTGCTTGGTGCATACCCTCGACGTGAGTAAAGCGCAGGTTCGCCTGTTCGCCCTGTGCCATGAACGTCGCAATCTGGCGGAATACGAGGGCTACATGGAGATGGACGAAGCCTTGCTGGCTGAACTGCTTGACGCGACCGACAGCCTTTTGGGTCTGGTGCAAAAAGCCGTGGCCGATGCGGAATAAATGCAGAGCGTGGCCCCAATGGCAGTCGAGTCTTTCGGGTGTCGCTTGTCAAAATGTCAAATCAATTGTTTAATGCAGTAGGGAAATTGCAGAGGCAGGCTTGAGGTGTTTTCCCATATTCATTGTCACCAAGGGGCAGTCAGCTATTAATCTTGCGCTTGTCCCGGTGACAATTCTTGCTGAGGATGACCTGACTGCATTTCTCAATAAATGAGTCAATCTCGCAAATGGCACACGTCGCGGAATGCTCCCCACGCTGAAGAAGCTGAAAGACTACAGAGATGAATTGATGGCAGAAAAATCACCAGAGAACGAACGGCTTAAAGCTCTTTCAGTTGAAATCAGTGAAGAAGTTAGCCACTGCAAAGCACTTGGTGGTACTGCCTACGTTAGCTGTAATAAATCGCCGGCATTGGCCGACAAACGTCGGGAAGTGGATAGCCTAAACACGACTCTCAAGTCAATGCATGACAAGCAGAGAGATGCTTCTGTTGCCTACACAAACGCCGAGATTGATTACTATGATTTGGGTAAGGAGGATTTTCTTCTAGCCGGTCTTAATGCTGTACCTGCCCTTGTAAACGTAAAGACAGATGCGGATGGGAAATTCCATGTGCTAGCGTCTGTACCCATCAATAAGCGGGTCGCAGTTATTGCTAGCGTCAGTTGAGTGGTTGGCGATACGACTGAAAATTACCGCTGGTTCGTATGGAGCGCAGCTAATAAAGAAGGTGGAAAGTTGGCAATTAACCTTGCCAACGACAATCTATTCGAAACCGACTGCTCATCGTGCGTGTACTATTCGATCCGACTTGAGAATTTCTTGTCTGACCGGAAGTAGTTCGCTAGCATAAGTGGAAATCGCGATTTCCCGATCACTCCCAACGAAAGGCTCGAATCCCAAAACAGTCGGCGCTGGTGAGACGACGGATGCAAGTTACGGGTTATAGGTCAAAGGGTCGCATTTTTTCAAAGAACAGTCCGAGGCCGGCGAGATCAACCGTTTAAAGGAGCCTAAGGGGCCAAGGCCGCATTAGTGCCAGAAGTCTATCAGCCCTGGCCCTAATGGTGCTCCGATGGTGCTATTTTATGCATCTCCTGTCCAAGTACATTTAATGGCCAAAGGGGCCAGGGTCGAAAGGGGCCAGGGTCGAATAGTTTCAAAGAGCCATCCGAGGCCGTTGAGTTCGACCGTTTGACAGGCAGTACGGCGCGTATGGCATTGACAAGATGTAGCCATTAGGCTACATTAGCTTCGTGATTGAGATTCGCAAAACAACTGTCTTCGCCTATTGGCTCGACGATCTTCGCGACATCCAGGCAAGAGCACGCGTTCAAGCAAGGATAGAACGGCTCGCTGCCGGAAACCCGGGAGACGTCGAGCCGGTTGGCGAGGGCGTTTCGGAGCTGCGAATCAATTACGGTCCCGGTTACCGGGTGTATTTCAAGCAACGAGGGCGAGAGCTGATTATTCTGTTGGCCGGTGGTGACAAGACGACCCAGGCCAAGGACATCAAGACCGCCGTGCACCTCGCACGAAATCTTTCGGAGTAGCCAGCATGACCAAGACTGCAACCACTCGCTATGACGTCACCGAGCACCTCAGAACACCTGAGGAGATGGCAGCCTATTTGGAAGCCTGCCTGGAGGAAGCCGACGGAGATGCCGCATTCATTGCCAAGGCGCTTGGCGATATTGCTCGAGCCAAGGGGATGTCGCAGGTTGCGCGAGATGCCGGCTTGTCCCGCGAAAGCCTTTACAAGGCACTTTCCGGCGAACGTAGTCCTGGCTTCGACACCATCCTCAAGGTCATCGGGGCATTAGGACTGAAGCTCCATGCCGAGGCCAGCGGCGGCTGAGGCGTCCTTCAAGCGGGCCTCGCGCGCAACTCTGCACGAGGCCAGTACCGCGAATTAGAGAGCAATCTCTCAGGCATAAGCCGGCGCGAACGCTTTCTCTGGATCCTCGGCCGGGCCGTCGCCGTTCCAGTACGGTGACAGCTTGCGCAACTGCGCGGCGATTGGCGGCACGGCCGCGATGACTCGGTCGATTTCCGCTTCCGTGGTCCACCGCGACAGCGAGAAGCGCGTGGTGCCGTGGGCGGCGGTATAAGGAATACCCATAGCGCGCATGACGTGCGAAGGTTCGAGCGATCCTGAGGTGCATGCCGAACCGCTTGACGCAGCGATGCCCATCTTGTTCAGCAGCAGCAGAATCGCTTCGCCTTCGATGTATTCGAAAGCGATGTTGCTGGTATTGGGCAGACGATTGGATGGGTCGCCGGTGACGAAGGTATTCGGCACGGCGGCGAGAACAGCGCGTTCCAGTCTGTCGCGCAGGCGCTTCACTTCGGTGTTTTCCGTGTGCATGTGCTGCAAAGCCAGTTCGGCGGCGACGCCGAGGCCGACGATGGATGCGGCGTTTTCAGTGCCGGCGCGACGTCCGCGTTCCTGATGGCCACCGCGCAGCAGAGGGCGGAAGCGCGTATTGCGGCGCAGGTAGAGCACGCCGACGCCTTTCGGTGCGTGCAGTTTGTGGCCCGACAGCGACAACATGTCGATCTTGCTACTCTTCAGATCGATCGGCAATTTGCCGACGGCTTGCACCGCATCGGTGTGGAACATGATGCCCTTGGCATGAGCGAGTTCAGCCATTTCCTCGACCGGGAAAATCGTGCCGGTTTCGTTGTTCGCCCACATCGCCGAGACGATGGCGACGCGATCGTTGAGCAGCGATTTGTATTCGTCGAGATCGAGGCGGCCGCGCCGGTCGACCTTGAGTTTCTGGACGATGATGCCTTCCTTCTCCAGGTAGTCGCACAGCGTCAGGATGGCCGGATGCTCGACGGTGGTGGTGATGACCTGATTGCGTTCCGGTTGGGCGCGCAGTGCCGAGAGAATGGCGGTCGAATCGGCTTCGGTCCCGCAGGAGTTGAAAACTATTTCGGTATCGAACTGAGCGCCGAGCAAATTCTGCACACGCGCCCGCGCTTCCTTGAGCGCGAAGCCGACCTTGTTGCCAAAACTGTGCATCGACGACGGGTTGCCGAACTGCTCGGTGAAGAACGGCAACATGGCTTCGACCACCGCCGGATCACAGGCCGTGGTGGCGTTGTTATCGAGATAAATCGGCTTGTCCATGTTCAGACGCTCGCGTGGGCCAGCATCGCTGCCGGCAGCACCTGCACCAGTTCGCCGAGCGCTTCACAGAGCTTGGTCTGGACGCCGCCGAGCGTCGCCGCTTCCATCATGCAACCGACGCAGGCGCCCTTGAGATTGACATAGATGTTGCGGCCGACGACTTCGACGATTTCGATGTCGCCGTGGTCACGCTGCAGCATCGGACGGATTTCCTCGACGACTTCTTCAATCCGGCGCATGCGCTGGAAGTTGGTCATTTTCGGTGCTGCCACTGGCTTACTTGCGTTCATGACTTCGGGCTTGGCTGGCGGTGCGCAGACCGGCGCCGCCGTGACAATTTCGCTCTCCTGATCGCAGTCGTCAGCGACCATGGCGAGGATTTCCTCGATGCCTTCGTGGCACGACGAACAGCCGCCGCCGGCCTTGGTGTAGTTGGTGACCTGCTCGACCTTCGTCAGTCCATTGGCGCGCACTACGTCCTCGATCATCACCGCGTCGATGGCGAAGCATTTGCAGATCAGCGCGCCTTCTTCGTGGTCGTCTTTCCATTCCTCGCCACGGTAGTTGGCGATGGCCGCCTGCAGGGCTTCGCGGCCCATTACCGAACAGTGCATTTTTTCTGGCGGCAGGCCGTCGAGGTAATCGGCGATGTCCTGGTTACTGACCTTGAGCGCGGCGTCGAGCGTCATGCCCTTGATGATCTCGGTGAGGGCAGACGAAGAGGCGATCGCGGAGCCGCAACCGAAGGTCTGGAAGTGGGCGTCGAGAATTGTTTCGTTGGCCGGATCGACCTTGAGCATCAGGCGCAGCGCATCGCCGCATTTGATCGAACCGACATCGCCAACGGCGTTGCTGCCTTCGAGCGGGCCGGCGTTGCGCGGGCTGAAAAAGTGTTCGCGGACCTTGTCTGAATATTCCCACATGGCATCTTCCTTTCGTTGTCAGGCGGAAAAAGACTGGCCGCAGGCGCACGAGGCGCTGGCATTCGGGTTGCTGAACTTGAAACCGGTCTGGGTCAGGCTGTCGATGAAGTCGACAGTGACACCTTCCAGCATCGGCCGGCTCATGGGGTCGACCAGCAATTTGCAGCCGCTGATGTCGAACTCGAAATCGTCCTCGCCCTTTTCCTGTTCGAGGCGCAGGCCGTATTGCAACCCGGAACAGCCGCCTCCAGAAACGAAGATGCGCAGGCCGACGACCGGATTCTCGGCGCCCTTGATAAAACGCTGCATGGCTTTTGCGGCACTGGGAGTGAGTTCGATCATTGCGGTTTCTCCTGGGAACGAGGGTTGTGACACCGTCGTTGCAATCGGCGTGCCAGAAGCGGGAATCCGCGCAAACCCTTGTGCAGAGCGGGTTGGCCTGATTCGATCAGGGATGGCGGCTTGTCGCCAATGCGACAATCAACCCAGAATCACGGTGTAAGCGCGACGTACCAATTCGAGTTCGACAGTGGGCAGACCGCGTGCTTCGGTGATAGCGACGAAACGTCCGCCGATCGCTTCGGCGGCGTCGAAAGGCGGATCGATGGCGGTGAATTCGGCGAGCAATACCGGCACGGTGCCATGCGGTGTGTCGACTTCAGCGTAGTAATCGGCGGTGGCGCGCAAGTCGCCGTGAGCCAAGCCCAGCCGCTGTTCGGCCTGCCGCAGAACCGGCGCTGGATGGGCGACGACGCTGCTTTGCGGAGCGTCCTCGTCGCGTACCGCCGAAAACGTCGGCAAGGCGGTGAAGGCCAGCAGGGTATCGGCGAAACGCAGGAATCGCGTGCGGGCGCTGGTGGCCTGCTTGTGATAAAGAATCAGGCGCGGTGCCAGGGCCGCGCTCATGTCATTGTCAAACTCACTGCGGCATCTCAAGCAGGCGCGGTTCGCATTTCAGCGCCGCCGGCTCGCCCCAGGCGATGATTGCCTCGACGAACCAGCCCGGCCGCTTTGGATGGGGTGCGAGCAAATCGAACTCGGCATAGACACGGCCATCGGCACGCAGATCGATCATGCCGTTGCGCGGATCGCCGCGCCAGCGGGCGATCAGGCTTTCTTCGCCGGAATAGGCATCGCGCTGCAGCGAAAATTGCCCGCTGTCCCATGCCGGTGTCGGCAACTCCAGGCCGATCTGCGCGGCTTCGCGGCGCAGCCCCGCCAGCACGGTTTCGCCGACCGCGCGGCCGGCGACGATGCGCTGTTCCAGCGTTGCAGTCACGCCTCGACGGCGGCGTAGGTGTAACAGCCCTTCGGACAAACACGGCCGCAGGCCCCGCAGCCGATGCAGTCGGCGGCGTTGGCGATGGACATGACCATGGCGTTGTCGTCATCGTCTTCCCAATCCTCGTCGGCTTCCATGTCTTCGCCGCGTTCGACCAGATCGAGCACCTGGCGCGGGCAAACCTTGTAGCAGCGGCCGCAGCCGATGCATTTCTTCTGATTCAGGTCGGCGACGAATTCCGGGATCCATTCGAAACCGCCGCGGGTAAGTCCGATAATTGCACTCATGTTGCTGCTCCTTAACCTTGCTGCACGGCAGTGAGGCGGGCGTTGGCCTCGGCCCAGGTCTTGCAGGCGTCATAGGTTGCCTGGGCGATGGCTGGAATGTCCTGATAGGCCGCCGGCAATCGGTCCTCGATCAGGTCGTGCAGTTCGCCGGCGCGTTCGCTGGCGATGCGCTTCAGCTTCTTGACTTCCCTTTCCAGTTCCTTGGCGTCTTCTGCGCTCATGATTGCCTCACAGGCCCGCCACTTCGGGATACTTGCCGATGATTTCGATGGCGACGGAGAGATATTTGTCGGCCTCGGTCTTCATGCGCGACAGGCTTTCGAAGCCGAAGCGATGCACATCGCGTAGCGTGCGATCGAGCACCACCAGCTTGCCGACGGTGATCAGAGTGCGGCCGAAACCTTCGTGCGACAGGTGAATCATCGGCACCGCCATCAACCCGCATTCCTTCTCGATCAGCACGGCGATACCGTTGTAGAAGGCCTTGACGCGCGCCAAGGTGATTTCGTCGGGATCACCGATCAGCGGAATTTCCTTCTTGCGTTCCTTGGTCAGCACAAATGGGCCAAGGATCGTCTCGGGCGGCTTGCCGTCGTACTGGCCATAGCTATCCAGCGCACGCATCTGGCGCAACATTTCCTTGATGAAATCCGTGTCGAAAATCGGGTCGCGCTCGATAGCGGCGGTTGCGGATGTCATGGTCAATCTCCTGTCAATGAATTCGTAGTGGTGGAATGGGAAGCGGAACTTGAACCGCACACGGCTGGATGCAGGCCGTTGCGGAAAACATGGCGATTGGAAAAGCGCAGCGCGAGTAGCCCCAAGGTCAGGCCGATGCCGGCGCCAAGTGCGGCCGCCGCGTCGCTGCCAAACCACTCCGAGCCGGCGATGGCACCGCCGATTACACTCAACGCTGGCATCAGGTAGCCGAGCAGGGCGCCGCCGGCCACCGTTGCGGCTTCCATCTGCAATGAAATCTCGTCGCCGCTATGCATGCCCGGGGTCGCATCCACGCGCACGATCTGGGTGTTGGCGGCGGCAGCGGTGCCGCAGCTTTCCTGGCTGCGACAGCTGCCGCAGGCCGAAATGGCGGCGATGCGCACGTCCGCCATGCCATCGGCAATGGCGACAATGCGTCCGCGGGTTTCCATCATTCCTGCCAACCCTCTTCGATCATGCGCTCGAAGCGCTCGCTGCCACCACACTGGCGACGGATCGCCTTGTCCACCCAGGGAATGCCGCCGTCACGAACCGCCACGCACAATTGGTCGAGGATCGCTTCGATCGGCTCTTCATCGTCAAGGCGGATCGGCTGCACGCCGGCAGCAAGCAACTGGCGCACGGCGGAGCCACCGGCGGCCAGGCAGTAAACTGCGGCGCAACCCGTCAGCGCCTGGATCTTCGCGGACAACTTGTTCTCGTTGCCGTCCATCGATTCGGCGGCGAATTCGGCAACCTCGACCAGCTTGGCGCGTTCGCTGTCGAGGGCAAAAATGGCGAAGCCCTCGCTGGCGCCGAAGTGCTGATTGACCCGGGAGCGATCATTGCTGGCGAAAGCCACTTTAAGCACGGCCGGCACCAGTTCAGTGGCGGACCAGGCCAGCGCAAGGCGACGCGTGCTGGACTTCCCACTCGCGGGGGCCGTCCTGCCAGAAGACGGATCGATAGGGAGGGATGTCATGGTGATGCCCCAGGATGAGGTTGGCGAAATCGAACAGGGCTTGCCGCGCGCCGCGATACCCGACCCAGGTGCGGGCATAGCCGCCGACCCAGTCGTACTGCGGAAAGCCGGCGCGCAACAGGGGAATGCCGAGCCGTTCGGCGGTCGGTGCGGCGTGCGAACTGCCGATAATGAATTGGGCGCCGGCAGCCTTGGCGGCTCGTTCCAGATCTTCCAGATCACCGATGCGCACATCGGCGCGAGGAATGTCGGCCAGACAGTCGGCCTTGGCCGGCGCTACCGCGGCGACGATTTCGCAGCCGACGCCGACCAGGAATTGCGACAGCGCCAGCAGCAGATCCGCATCGATGCCAATGGCAACCTTGGTGAAGCCGGTCATGAAATGGGTGTCGACCATCGCATCCTGCAACTGGGCGCGTTGTCGTTCGATGCGCTCGGAAACCGGTTGTCCGGAAATCTGCGCCAGCGCCTGGGTGAAAGCGTCGCAGGCATCGAGTCCGAGCAGGTGATCGAAGCGGTAATCGGGCACGCCGGTGCGGGCCTTGAGCAGGTCGGCGGCCTTGGTCAGGGATCGACCGATCACCAAAGTTGCTGTGGATTCGCCGAGGGTTTCGATTTCGCCCTTAGGCGTGCCGCCCAGCGTCAGAGGCGTCGAATCCTGTTCGGTCAAGTGGCCATCGAGGGAGTCGCCGATGTCGGGCAAGATCACCGGCCGCAGACCGAACGCCTCGACCCAATCGCGGATCGCCTCAAGATCGCCCGGTGTCAGCATCGATGATGCGAGAATGTTGACCTGCTTGTGGCGACGACCGGCGCAGCGGGTCTCCGGCACCATAACGTCGATGATCGCTTCGAGCGCCAGCGCGTAGCCGGATTCCAGCGATCCGATGTAGTCCGGGGTATTCACCGGCACCACGGCGATGTGCGCAAATTGCGGGTATTTCGTTCGGAACTCCCGGACCAGGCGGCGGATGTCGGTACCCTGCGTCTCAGACAATCCGGTGGTTGGCAGGCCG
>CAISUK010000246.1 GCA_903888645.1 uncultured Pseudomonadota bacterium
GGCAATTTCCGCGTCATCAAGCGGATGCTCAAGGAGATGGATGTTCCCTACACCCTCCTCTCCGATCCGGACGAAGTGCTCGACACCCCGTCGGATGGCACCTATCGCATGTATGCCGGTGGCACGACCCAGGACGAAGTCAAGGATGCACCGAATGCCCTGAGCACGTTCCTGCTGCAGCCGCTGCAACTCGACAAGACCAGGAAGTACGTCGAGGGTACCTGGAACCATGAAATTCCCAAGCTGAATATCCCGATGGGCGTGGATTGGACCGACGAGTTCCTGATGAAGGTTTCCGAAGTTTCCGGCAAGCCGATTCCCGAATCGCTGGCCAAGGAACGCGGCCGCCTGCTCGACATGATGGCTGATTCGCATGCCTGGCTGCACGGCAAGAAGTTCGCGCTCTACGGCGATCCGGATTTCGTCATGGGCATGACCAAGTTGCTGTTTGAACTCGGCGCCGAACCGACCCATATCCTCAGCCACAACGGCAGCAAGAAGTGGGCAAAATCCATGGAAAAGCTGGTGGCGAGTTCACCATACGGCGTCAATGCCAAGATCTATCCGGGCAACGACCTCTGGCACCTGCGTTCGCTGTTGTTCACCGACAAGCCCGATTTCCTGATCGGCAACAGCTACGGCAAGTACCTGCAGCGCGACACCTTGGAGAAGGGCAAGGAGTTCGAAGTGCCACTGATTCGCCTCGGCTTCCCGATCTTCGATCGTCACCACCTGCATCGCCAGACGACGCTCGGTTATGAGGGTGCCATGCAGATCGTGACAACCCTGACCAACGCCGTTCTCGAACGTCTCGATGATGCGACGCGCGGGATGGGCACCACCGACTACAACCACGATCTGGTCAGATAGGGCTAGAACGCGTGAGGAGGGAGGAGTAAGGAGGGAGGATTAAAACCGGTAGCGCATGGTTTTCTCCATCCTCTAACTTCAACCCCTCACTCCTAACTCCTCACTCACGGTACCCAGCAATGGCCAACATCATGATCGGGCGCGGCGACAAGGGCGCTTATACGTTTTATCTGCCGAAGCGCGATCTCGAGGACAACATCGTTTCGATGGAGTTCGACACACCGGAAAAATGGGGTGGCGAGATCAAGCTCAACAACGGCGGAACCTACTTCATCGAACCGCAGGTCGCGCCGGCCCGGTTGCCGTATTCGGTGCGCGCCAAACGCGTCGATGCGGCCGAATAAATCATAGGAGTAATTCATCATGGCACTGAAGATTGTTCAAGCAGAATGCACCTCGTGCGGTGACTGCAAGCCGGTCTGTCCGACCAAGTCGATCACCGACAAGGGCGGCATTTTCAAGATCAACGTCGATACCTGTACCGAATGTGAAGGCGAGCACGACGAACCGCAGTGCCTGGCGGCTTGCCCCGCCGGCGAAGCCTGTATCGTCTTTATCTGATGGTTGTCCCACAGGGACTTTCTGCGGTCGTCCCACGGGGACTTCCTGCGGTCGTCACCCCGGCGCAGGCCGGGGTCCAGTGCGTTTAACCAATTGTCTTCATCGAGATCGGTGCGACGTCCTGGATTCCGGCCTACGCCGGAATGACGAGTCTGTATGGTTGTGACTGTAAATTCACTGCGTCTGAGCCACAAGGAGACCAAGCCATGTCCGAAACGATGACGCGCGAGGCGGCATTGCGCATCGCCCTGGCTGCCCGTGAACTGCCGGGCGTCGAGACGCGAGCGCTGGTGCAGGCGCTGGTCGGAAAACTGCAACTCCCGCTCACTGAAACGAAGCTGGCGACGATCACCGTCGAAGATTTGCGCACCATGCTCGCCGGGGACCATGCCGATCAGAATTGCCACGTCGGCGTCGATGGCGAAGCCCTGAAGGCGGTGGTCCGTTTGCTCTGGGGCATCGGCGTCACCGGCAGCGAATTGCCGCCCGTCGAGAGTTATGCCGACGGCGATATGCCAGGCTCGATCCGGGTGGCCTGCGCCTCCAATAACGGCGAAAACCTCGACGGTCATTTTGGCTCCTGCGAGCGTTTTCTGGTCTATCAGGTCAGCCCCGAAACAATACGCTTGATTGGTGTACGACCAACCCTGGCAGCCGATCACGCCGACGATCGCAACGTCGCCCGTGCCGCCATCATCAATGACTGCCATGTAGTGTACGTGCAATCGATCGGCGGTCCGGCAGCGGCGAAAGTGGTGCGCGCCGGCGTGCATCCGGTCAAGATTCCCGGTGGCGCACCGGCACCCGACACGCTCGCGCGATTGCAGGCCACACTGAACCGACCGCCACCCTGGCTGGCCAAGATCATGGGCGTCACAGCAGGTTCGCTGGCGCGCTTTGTCGAAGCAGCCGAGGCAACCGAGGCATGATCGCCGGCGAACTGCTCGAGCGGGTCGCCGGCAGTGTCGCCACTGGCAACGGCGGCCCCATTGACTCCGCCAACCTCGCTTCCGCACTGCGGCTGCAGTTTCCGAAGGTCCACTTCACCGTCTGCAGCGACGACGACATGCCGCCAAACCTGAAGCCGGCTTTCGAAAATCCCCTCGTGCGGCTGTATTACGTCGACGCCAACGAACACTGCCTGAAACTCACCACCGATGCCGAAGCAGCCAGCGGAATCGTCGTCGCCTTCCACGACGACGCCTGATAATTCCCTCGGCATTGGCCGCCGCGGTCTTTGCGCGGACTGCCAATATGCCGAAGTCCTATTGCCGGCGGGCCGCTGCGAGCCTGGCGATGCCTGTGTGCGTGCGCACAGCGGCAGGCAGATCGATCGTTTCTTTCGCGCCAACCCGGACCATGCCGCGGCCTACCTGAAGGACATATTCTGGGAACGACGCGCCATTGCCGTGCGCTATTCTCCGCTCGCCCTCATAGGCCCGCTAATGCACGACAGCGACGAAGTGGTGCGCCGCGCCGTTGCCGTCAGATTGATGCCAGACGAGTTGCGGGCGATGATTCAGGATCCTGACCGCGAAGTGCGCATCACCGTCGCCCAGCGACTTGCCCCAGAGGATCTGCTGCCGCTGGCCGGCGATCCTGACTACATGGTGCGTATCGTGGTGGCGCGGCGGCTGGCCCACGGCAAACTGCCGCGACTGGTCGAGGATCCGGAGCGCGAAGTGCGCAAGACAGTCGCCCAGCGACTGCCGTCATTCGCCCTGCACTATTTACTGGAAGATCCTGAACCCGAGGTTCGCCGCATCGTCGCCGCCCGTTGTCTGCCCGACACAGCCATACAATTTCTTGGCGATCCTGACTGGACGGTGCGCCGCGCCGCTGCTCGACGGGCGCCGCGAGATTCAGTACGAATCCTGCTCGACGATCCCGAAGCCGATGTCCGCCAGGTCGCCTGGGAACGTCTGGCCGGTCCCGACGATGCCCAATGAGTTAGCTCGACGATGCTTCCGCCCACATGAATTTCACAGCCCACACCAACATGGCCATTCCCGCTCCCACCGAAACGCAAGACCTGACCCGCGCCATCGCCGAACTTTGCCTGCGGGTTCCCGTTGCTGCAGGCCCGGGCGCGCTGAACCGCGAGTTGGCCAAAATTGCACCCACACTCAATTTTCGCGAAGTGCTCGAGCGCGGCGGCTGGTATCGCCTCGGCGGTGTGGTCGACGCCAACGGCACCCATGTGGCCGACGATCTCGCGGCCTGGGCGGAAGCCCAACTGCTCGCCCGCGATGACGATTTGCAGGAACTGTTCGAGGATTACGCCGAGAGCGGGCTGCGCGCGACGCGTCTATCCGGCAAGACACATTATCTGGTCGCCGCGACCGGCACCGGTGCAGCGGATTTCCTTCAGGTGGAAATCGAGGAATTGCAGGAAACCGTATGCCATCCCTTGTTCGACCGGGATACGCCGCCGGCCAGCCTCGAGCAATTGGTCGATCCCCGCTCGTCGCATGGTGGCAATGCCGCGCTGGGCGCACCCTTCTACGCGCTGCGCCGGGTCACCGCCATGGCTGCATTCGTCAGGCGGATGCGCGAACAAAAACCCGACGCGCAGCCGCTGCACGACTTTCTCGATGCCTGGCAGAAATCCAGCGCCGGCTTTGCCACCCAGTTCAGCAATCACTGGATCATCGCCGTCCGCGAGCATCTCGACCGCTATCGCCAACCGATTCTCAATGCCACGCCGGTAGCCGCACTGAATGGCGCGCCACCGCGTTTCGAGAGCGTCTTCGGGGCGCGTGGACTGGCGCTGCATGATGCCTTGCAGCGCTTCGACCGCCAGGTAGGTTATCCGTTAGCCTGGTTCTTCCACATGCTGACCACCAAGGCCGTCCCGCATGCGGTCGCCACTGCCGTCATCGAAGACGTTCAGGCCGGTTTCCGCTACCTGCCTGACCGCGACGTGCAAACCGTACGCGACTGGCTGCACCAACCTTACGCGGTTTGACTTCTCGACTTCCCCTGGCTGCCGAACCATGGCGGCTGTCGCGATTTGGACGCTTCGACACGCCGATGCGGTGTTCTTGATTCCGCCCTACGGCGGAATAATGAAACCAGTCAGGAACCCGGTTTCAGATCGTCAGGCCTTCAGATCGCCAATGTCTCCAGCCGGCGCATGACAGCCAGGACCTTGGGGACGTAGGTGACGGTCTCGCGGTAGGCGGGAATGCGGCTGCCGTTGCGCAGCACGGCATTTTCGCCGGCGTTGTAGGCGGCCAGGGTCAGGCTGATGTCATTGTTGAACAATTTGAGCAGATCGCGCAGGTAGCGGGTGCCGGCCTGAATGTTCTGCGAGGGATCGCGGGCATCGCGAATGCCGTAGCGCCGCGCCGTGTCGGGCATCAGCTGCATGAGGCCGATGGCGCCCTTGGCCGAGACGGCCAGCGCGTTGTAGCCGGACTCGACGGCAATGACGGCGTGCACCAGGCGGGCATCGACGCTGGCATCGCGAGCCGCGCTGGCTACCAGATCACGATACTGGGCGACCCGCGTCGCCAGCACGGCGCCGGGCTTTTGACTGGTATTGGCAGCGGCAACGCCAACCGCGCTGCCGGCATCGGTCGGAGCGGGAGCGCTGGCCGCCATCAAGAGCGGTGCAGCAATCAGCAGTTCGAAATCGGCATCGACGGGAACGTTGGTGAGTTCGACCGAACCATCCGCCAGCGTGCGCATGAATATGCCATCCAACTCGCCGGCCATGGCTGCGCCGCCGAGCACGAGGCCGAGCAACATGACAAGCGGTTTGGCGAACGATGGTTTCAAGTTGAAGTCCCGGCGGCAATCGCGATATGTTGCTGGGCAGCATACCTGCCGCGGGGCAGCAGCACACTGGGCAAATTCCCGCTATTTGGCAAAAAATCTGCAGCTTGTTATCGGGGAAAACCCTACCGATGCCCATGTCTTCTGGGGGATTACCAGCAAAAAACCCGCATTGGTATTGACCTGGTCATTTGAAGACAGGCCTAATGCCCACAAATGCACGGTGGCCGTTCTTTCTTGTCGACCCCGCTCGCCACCAACAACGCGCCGAGGAGTAATTTTCTTGTTGTACCCAACCCGCCCAGCCGTCCTGAATCACGCCACGGCGTATCAAGATTGCGTTGGCGCATGGGTGTCATCACGAAGAAAAAATAACCACGATGCAGCTGATGCGCCGGGGGCAAAAACCATGAGGCGGGACGATTCGCTGACCGATGGCGTCGATCACGCCACGTCTGGCGCGCAGGACGACCTGCACCTGCCGTCTTTCGGCGCTGGGGAAGTTGGCGTGGTGCCGCGCCTGGTCAAGGATTTTCGCCCGTTTTATGTGGTCAGCTTTGTCGCCATCGCCGTCAC
>CAISUK010000247.1 GCA_903888645.1 uncultured Pseudomonadota bacterium
GAGATCGCCAATTATGATCGAGACCTCGACAAGCTTGCCGATTGCGACCTGATCATCGAAGCCATCGCCGAGAAGATGGACTGGAAGCACGATCTTTATGGCAAGGTCGCACCGTATATCGCGCCGCACGCCATCTTCGCCAGCAACACTTCGGGGTTATCGATCAATGCGTTAGCCGATGCGTTGCCAGAGGAACTGAAGCCGCGCTTCTGTGGTGTGCATTTCTTCAACCCGCCGCGCTACATGGCACTGGTCGAATTGATCGCCTGCCATGGCACCGATCCGGAACTGCTCGATCAACTGGAAACCTTCCTCACCACGACGCTGGGCAAGAGTGTCGTTCGCGCCCTCGACACGCCGAACTTCATCGCCAATCGCGTCGGCGTTTTTTCCATTCTCGCCGTCATGCATCACACGGCGCGGCTCGAGTTAGGTTTCGATGAAGTCGATGCGCTGACCGGTCCGCTGATCGGTCGGCCGAAGAGTGCCACCTATCGCACTGCCGACGTGGTTGGTCTCGACACCATGGCGCACGTCATCAAGACCATGCAGGACACGTTGCCGGACGATCCGTGGCACCGCTATTACGCGAGTCCGGCGTGGCTTGCCGCGCTGGTTGGCAAGGGCGCGCTGGGCCAGAAGACCAAGGCTGGCATCTTCCGCAAGGATGGCAAGACCATCAAGGTGCTCGACCTCAAATCGCAGGATTATCGCGACTCCGCCGGCCAAGTCGCCGAGGAAGTGCTAGCCATCCTCAAGACGAAAAACCCTGCCGAGAAATTCCGCAAGCTGCGCGAATCCGCACATCCCCAAGGGCAATTTCTCTGGGCGATTTTCCGCGACGTTTTTCACTACTGTGCGGTGCATCTCGGCGCCATCGCCGACAACGCCCGCGACGTCGATTTCGCCATGCGCTGGGGCTTCGGCTGGGGCATGGGGCCGTTCGAAACCTGGCAGGCAGCCGGCTGGCAGGAAGTTTCCGCTGCCATCGATACCGACATAGCCGCCGGCAAAACCATGTCCAGCGTACCGCTGCCGGATTGGGTCAAACAACGAATTGGCGTCCATGAGGCCACTGGTTCATGGTCGGTAGCGGAGGCGACGCTCAAGCTACGCTCGGCGTTGCCGGTCTATCGCCGGCATGCGTTTCCCGAAGCAGTGCTCGGCGAGATTCAGGACAAAGGCATTACGCTTTACGAAAACGAGGGTGTACGTCTTTGGCATACCGCGGAGCACGGCGGCGCCGACATCGCCATCCTCAGTTTCAAGAGCAAGATGAACACGTTGGGGCCCGAGGTCGTCGAAGGCATTTTCGAGGCGGTGGCGCTGGCCGAAGAGGGCCATCGCGGCTTGGTGATCTGGCAGGCAAAGCCGCCGTTTTCGGTCGGCGCCAATTTGTCGGCGCTGGCACCGGCCATCGAAGTTGGCGACTGGCTGGGGCTCGATGTCGCGGTCGCCCGCTTCCAGGCCATGACCATGCGCGTCAAATATGCCCAGATCCCTGTGGTCGTCGCCATCAACGGCTTGGCCCTGGGCGGCGGCTGCGAACTGACCATGCATGCCGCACGCGCCGTGCTCGGCCTCGAATCCTATCTCGGTCTGGTTGAGGCCGGCGTTGGCGTGATCCCGGCTGGTGGCGGTTGCAAGGAGTTCGCTGTGCGCGCTGCCGAGGCCGCTGCCGCGACCACTACCAACGACCCATTCGTCTTCCTCACCGGCCCCTTCCAGACCATCGCCATGGCCAATGTCGGCAAGAGCGCGCTGGAGGCGCGGCAGCTTGGCTTCACCCGCGAAAGCGATCCCGTGGTGTTTCATCCGCAGGAGGTCTTGCACGTCGCCCGGCGCACCGCGCGAGCGCTCGCCGATGCCAACTGGCGGCCACCGCTGCCGCCGCGCGCCGTCAGGGTGGCCGGCAGGAACGGAATCGCCACTTTGGAACTGATGCTGATCAACATGCGCGAAGGCGGCATGATCTCGGCCCACGACTACCGAGTTGCAAAAGCTGCCGCGACGGCGCTGTGCGGTGGCGACGTGGAAACCGGAACATTGGTGAACGAGGATTGGCTGTTGGCCGTCGAACGCCAGCAGTTCCTCGCCTTGCTGCAAACTCCGGAAACCCGGGCGCGTATCAAGCACATGCTGGAAACCGGCAAGCCGTTGCGCAATTGAAAGGCAAATTCGTTCTTTCCGCAGAGAGCGCAGAGAAATTCAAAAACATACTGAATCGATTCTTCTATGCGCTCTCTGCGTCCTCTGCGGTGAATAAGGAGGTTTTGAAATGAGCAAACAAATTCAGGAAGCCTACATCGTTGCCGCAGTCCGTACACCGGTCGGCAAAGCTCGAGGGGCGATGAAGAACGTTCGTCCCGACGACATGCTGGCCCATGCAATCAAGGCGTTGCTGGCCCGTGCTCCGAATCTTGATCTGGCGCAAATCGCCGATGTCATTGTCGGTTGCGCGATTCCCGAAGCCGAGCAGGGCATGAACGTCGCGCGCATCGGCTTGCTGCTGGCCGGTCTGCCGAACACGGTGCCGGGAATCACCATCAATCGCTTCTGTTCCTCCGGCCTCAATGCCGTTGCCATGGCCGCCGACCGCATCCGCCTTGGCGAAGCCGATGTCATGATCGCCGCCGGCACCGAAACCATGAGCCTGATGCCGCAGATGATGGGCCACAAGATTTCGCTGAACCCGGCGATCTTCGAACACGATGAAAACCTCGGCATTGCCTATGGCATGGGTCTGACCGCCGAGAAAGTGGCGCAGCAATGGAAGGTCACGCGCGACCAGCAGGATGCCTTCGCGATAGCCAGCCACCAAAAGGCGGTGGCGGCGATTCAGGGCGGCAAGTTCCGCGATGAGATCGCGCCCTACTCGGTCCGCAGCCATCTGCCGGGCGCCGACGGCACGGTGCGCATCGTCGAGAAGGTTGTCGAGAACGACGAAGGCGCGCGTCCCGATAGTTCGCTGGAAGGACTCGCCAAACTACGTCCGATATTTTCCGCCCGGGGTTCGGTCACCGCCGGCAACAGTTCGCAGATGTCCGACGGCGCTGGCGCGGTCCTCGTGGTGTCGGAGAAAGCACTGAAAGAATTCGGCCTGACGCCGATCGCCCGCTTCGCCGGTTTCAGCGTCGCCGGTGTGCCGCCGGAAGTCATGGGCATCGGCCCGGTCGAGGCGATTCCGCGCGTGCTCAAACAGGCCGGCGTGGCGCTGGGCGATATCGGCTGGATTGAGCTCAACGAAGCGTTCGCCGCGCAGGCCTTGGCGGTAATGAAAGTCCTCGATCTCGATCCGGCCAAGGTCAATCCACAAGGCGGCGCCATCGCCCTCGGCCACCCA
>CAISUK010000248.1 GCA_903888645.1 uncultured Pseudomonadota bacterium
ATTCAGGGCGGTGGCTTCACTGCCGACATGAAACAGAAGGAAACCCGCGCCTCGATCCAGAACGAGGCCAACAACGGGCTCAAGAATGAAGTCGGCACGTTGGCCATGGCCCGCACACCGGATCCCAACTCGGCGTCGGCCCAATTCTTCATCAATCTCAAGGACAACGATTTCCTCAACTTCCGCGAGGCGAGTTTTCAGGGCTTCGGCTACTGCGTCTTCGGCAAGGTGACCAAGGGCTTCGAAGCCGTCCAGAAAATTGCCAAGGTGCCGACCGGTAACGCCGGCATGTTCCAGAATGTGCCGACCACCGCGGTCGTCATCGAATCGGTCACGCTCTTGCCCGAAACCAAGTAACCCAGAAACCAACGAAGGAATTTTCATCATGATCAAGCTGCACACCAACCACGGCGTCATCAGCCTCGAACTGGATGCCGACAAGGCGCCGAAAACCGTGGCGAATTTCATTGAGTATGTGAATGACGGGCACTATGACAATACTGTTTTCCATCGCGTCATCGACGGTTTCATGATTCAGGGCGGTGGTTTCACACCAGGCATGAAACAGAAACCGACCAAGGCGCCGATCGAGAACGAGGCCGGCAATGGCCTCAAGAACGCGCATGGCACGGTCGCCATGGCCCGCACCAATGACCCGCACTCGGCAACCGCCCAGTTCTTCATCAACATCGCCGATAACGAGTTTCTCGACTTCAAGTCGGCCTCGGGCAGCGGCTGGGGCTATTGCGTGTTCGGTCGCGTCGTCGATGGTCTCGAGGTTGTCGAAAAAATCAGGAACGTCAGGACCGGCAGTTCAGGTTTTCACCAGGACGTGCCGGTTGACGATGTCATCATCGAACGCTCCGAATTAGTTTGAGAAAATACGCTGGCTGTCACACCTTGATCGGGGTGGCGGCCCAGCGCACGAAGTCCTCCGGCAGCATCGGCTTGGCATAGTAATAACCCTGCACTTCATCGCAGCCGTGCCGAGAGAGAAACTCCAACTGTTCGGCTGTCTCCACGCCTTCGGCGATGGTGGTAAGGCCGAAGCTGCCGCCCAACTGGATGATGGCCAGGACGATGGCGGCGTCGTTGGCATCGGTGGCGATGTCGCGCACGAATGACTGGTCGATCTTGAGGCGATCGACGGCAAATCGCTTGAGATATGACAAGCTGGAAAAACCGGTGCCGAAGTCGTCGATCGCCAGGCGCACACCAAGTTGTTTCAGTGTCCGTACCTTGGCCAGCACGCCTTCGGCATCGTCGATCAGGATCGACTCGGTCAGTTCCAGTTCCAAACGCTCCGGCGCCAGCTTGAATTCGTCGAGTGCGGCCGAAATGGTATCGACAAAATCGCCACGACGAAATTGCAGTGCCGAGATATTGACGCTGACGGTCAGTTTCGGCAAGGACATTTCATCCCATACGCATAGTTGCCGGCAAGCTTCGCGCATCACCCAATGGCCAATCGGGATAATCAGCCCGCTCTCTTCGGCGACCGGAATGAACTTGGCCGGCGAAATCAAGCCGAGATCCGGGCTATTCCAACGAATCAGCGCCTCGATACCGACCAGCACGCCCTTTCTGACATCGATCTGCGGTTGGTAATACAACTGGAATTCGCCTTTTTCCAGGGCACTGCGGAGGCGGCCCTCCAGGGCAATCTTTTCCAGCGCCCCGGTATTCATGGTTTCGCTGAAAAAGTGGTAATCATTGCGCCCGGCATTCTTGGCGTGATACATCGCCGTATCGGCTTTCTTCAGCAAAATATCGAAGGCGGCGCCATCGTCCGGATACATGGCGATACCGATCGAGATTGACGTCGACAGCACGTGATTGTCTATGGTGAAGGGCTCGGCCACCCGCGCCAGAATCCGCCGGGCGGCATCGGAGGCACCGTCGACCGAATCAATCCCGTTCAGGACCACCAGGAACTCGTCACCACCGTGACGACTGATGGTATCGGTTTCCCGCACGCAGTCCTTGATGCGCTGCACGACGGCCCGCAGCAAGGCGTCTCCGCAGTGATGTCCGAGCGAATCGTTGATCGATTTGAAGCGGTCGAGGTCCAGATAGAGCAGCGCCACCTGCTGGTCGACGCGCGCCGCCAGGGCGATCGCCTGCTCGATGCGATCTTTCAGCAGAACGCGATTGGGCAGTCCGGTCAGATGATCGTGGTGGGCGAGAAACTCGATCTTTTCCTGAGCTGTTTTCCGCTCGGTCATGTCGGAGAAAATCGCCACGTAGTTTGATAGCACGCCATCCTCGCCATGGACAGCGCTGATCGACAGCCACTCGGGATAAATGTCGCCGTCCTTGCGGCGGTTCCAGATTTCGCCCTGCCAATAGTCCTGCGTGTCGATCGAATCCCACATGCGCCGATAGAACTCGTTGCCATGACGTCCGGAAGAAAAGACGTGCGGCTCGGTCCCTATCACGTCGCCGGAAAGGTATCCGGTGATCTGCGAAAAAGCCCGATTGACCGAGACAATCCGATTGGCGGCATCGGTGATGATGATGCCTTCGCCACTCTCTTCGATCACCTTGGCCGCCAGCCGCAATTGATCCTCAGCGCGCTTTCTATCGGTGATGTCACGATTGGAGACGCGCCGGCCAAGATAGCGATCGCGGCTGAACACGGCCCGGCAACGGTGTCCGATCCAGCGAATCTCGCCATCGCGGCGACGAATGCGAAACTCGATCTCGCTGGACTCCTCCGAGCGAGCATTGCCATAGTAACGCTCGATATGCTCAAGATATTTCAGGCGATCTTCGGGGTGTACGATGGTATCGAGCAGCGTTGCGTCGGCAATGAATTCTGCCGCGGAGTAACCGGTGATTATCTGCGCTGCCGGCGCCACATAGGCCAGACGCTGATCCGGCATCATCCAGTATTCCCAGTCGGCGGTGAAATCGGCGACGGTACGAAACTTTTCCTCGTTATCCTGCAACTCCTCCTGGGCAGTAAGCAAGGCGCGCACAACCTGGATATTGTCCTGCGTCAGTTGCTTGAGGAGGCGATTCAAACGACCGAAGCGCAGCGTCGCAACGCCAAAACCGATCAGTAGCGCGACGAGGAAGAACAATGTCACCCAGGTGATCTGGATGCCTTGACCGAAGTCGGCAACTTCCCCCGCGGCCCGGACGACCGGCGCAGCAGCGATCAAACCGATCACGCCCAAGAGGCGCGGCAGCAGCGACAGGTATGCGAAAGACATCATTGATGTAGTGGGCATTTGCGGAGATTATTACAGTTTCCGCAGTCGTTGTGCCATTGGTTGCCATTGCCAACAGTGGCTTTGCGCACGAAATCCCTTGGCAATTTGGCCAGCCTATAATGGCCCGCCTGCAATTCATTCCGGCTCATCCTGTCGCATCCCATTTTCTGCCAAGGCACCCGTGCCCTCAACGCTGTTCATTTCCGATCTGCATCTGTGCCCTTCGCGTCCACAGACCTTGCGTCAGTTCCTCGGCTTCCTTGAGCGTAGCACCGGTAACGCGGCGGCGCTCTACATTCTCGGCGATTTGTTTGAGTACTGGGCAGGTGACGACGATCTTGGCGATCCGTTCAACGCTGCCGTTTGCGACGGACTCATGCGCCTTTCCAACAGCCGAACCGCGATCTTTTTTCTGTGCGGCAACCGGGACTTCCTGATTGGCGAGGACTTTGCCACGGCGTCCGG
>CAISUK010000249.1 GCA_903888645.1 uncultured Pseudomonadota bacterium
AGGCGTCGACCACGAAGACCGTCGTCGTTTCGGTGCGCTGCCGATAACGCGAGACATGAAAATCATCAAGGCGGACTTCGATACGCGCCGGGTTGGCTTCGGTTCCAAGTGCCGCGGCTGTTTCCTGTTTGCGAATGCGCTGCCAGGGTGCTGCGGCGCGCAGCGTTTCGATGACATTGAGTTTCGAGCCGGCGCGTGGTTGGCCGCGGCGAACCCCGGCCGGCCGGCCGCGCAGGCGCGAATATTTCAGCGCACCGGCACGCCCGGCAGATGGCGGACGCGGTGACTTGTCGCCAGCCAGCTTGAGTTGCGCCAGCAGCCCGGCTGGAATTGCCGCCTGGGCCGCTGCCAAAACAACATCCTCGAGATTGCTGACTTCCTCCGGTGGGGTTTCCTCGCGATCCTCGTCGCCAACATCTTCGTTGGCTTCCGGAGGCGGTGGCGGCGGATCGTTGTTGTCCTCGTCCGGCTCGTCTTCCGGCGTTTCGCTGTCGCTCTCGGCCTCGGGCGGTTCACTAGCCGGCAACACGGTTGCTCGTGGCGCCATGACCAATCGCGCTGCCAGCGTTGCATCGTCCAGCACAACGTCGCTGCGCCCGTCGAGCGCTGCGGCCGCACGCGCTACCCGCAGCGCCAGCAGTGGTGCGCGAATCGAGTCGATACCTAATGCCAGTGCAGTCTGACAAAGCGCTTGCAGAATCTCGTCGGAAGCGTGTACTTCGGGCAAACGGGCGCGCGCTGCGGCGATCTCGTCGGCGTTATGCCATTGTCCAAAGGTGTCGTTGACCCGGATATCGGTCAGGTCAAGGTGGAATGCCAGACGATCAAGTAGCGGCGCCGGCAGGCGCTCGTCGTCGCTCATGCCTTCGTCGAGGGCGACGACACCGACGCGCAGTGGTGTGCTGAGCGTCAGGCCGTCACGCTCCAGCAAGACCACCTCGGTGTCGAGCACGCCGGTAATATGCGCAGCGGTTGTCGCCGATACCCGCTCTGCCATCGCCAGAAGCACGATGCCGCCGCTCGCTTCGACCAGCAGGCCACGATCGGCAACCGGCCGCCGCGCGCGCAAGGTGGCGGCGAGATCAAGCCCGCCCAGCAAACGCCCGTCGCTGATTTGCAGCGGGATGCGGCGGATCGGCGCCGCCGCCGGCAGCAGCTGCCTGAGCAGCGCTAGCCAGCGGTCCCGGACCGGTCCTGCAAGGCTGCGTAGCACCGCACCGCAGTTGGGGTCGACCGCCAGCAGCGAAGCGGCGACCGCCGCGTCAGTCCAGCTTGGCGATCGCGATATCTCGTCGGCCTTCACGGGCCGAATTCATCCACCAGCGCACGCTCGACACGCAATGTCGAGCCTGATTCGTCAAGCGGATCGCGGCGCAATCGATGCCTGAGTGCAGACGGCGCGACACGGCGCAAGTGGCTGTCGCCGACGGTAAGATCACCGTCCAGGCTGGCCAGCGAACGCGCCGCCCGTATCAGCGTCAGTTCGGCGCGCAGCCCATCGGTACCGAGCCGCATGCACAGCTGCGCTGCCCGTTCCAGCGTCGCGTCAGGCACGGTTATCGATGCCAGCCGTTCACGCGCGGCGAGGATGTGGCGGCGCTGCCGACCTTCTTCCCTCGACCATTTCTTCGAAAAACCTACCGGGTCCCGTTCGAATTCGTCGCGCCGACGAACCACCTGGACGCGCGAGGCGAGATCCTGCGGTGTCTTTACTTCGACCGACAGACCGAACCGGTCGAGCAGTTGCGGACGCAGTTCGCCTTCCTCGGGGTTGCCGCTGCCGACCAGGACGAAGCGTGCCGGGTGGCGAACACTCAGGCCTTCCCGCTCGACAACGTTTTCACCGGACGCGGCGACGTCGATGAGCAGATCGACCAAGTGGTCTTCAAGCAGATTGACTTCGTCGATATAGAGAAATCCGCGATGGGCACGGGCCAGCAGCCCTGGTTCGAAGGCTTTTTCGCCGCGCGAAAGCGCCCGTTCAAGGTCAAGCGCGCCGACGACGCGGTCTTCGGTGGCGCCAAGCGGCATGTCCACGACGGGCACCGCCGCGAGCTTGCTTTTCAGGGCGCCCTGCGCCTGCCGGCTGCGGCAATCTTCGCACAGCGTGGTGGCGTTTGGATCGCAACCATAGCGGCAGCCGACGACGACATGCATTTGCGGCAGAAGCGCCGCAAGCGCGCGTACTGCCGTCGACTTTCCCGTGCCGCGATCGCCGAAGACCAAGACGCCGCCGATCGACGAGTCGACTGCTGCGATGAGCAAGGCGAGTTTCATCTCGTCCTGCCCGACAATCGCCGAGAAGGGGAATGGATGCGCCATGATTAACCCGCTCGCCTGAAAATGATGTCAAGCCCGGAGAGGCAGACCAAAGTTGCGCAACCAGATTGGCAAAGAATGAAACGGGCCATTGCTGTGTGTTCCCTGTAATTTATTGAACATCGTGGAAGGCGCGAATTGTACCGGCAATGAATGGACTGCTGCGCTTACTGCGGCCGCAGCGCTCGGAGCGGCAGGAACCGGCAGGAACCGGCAGGAACCGGCAGACCCATCCGGCGCGGAATCGGTGAAGGCCTATGCAGCAGGATGTCATTCTCCGCGAGCAATATGCAGATGAAATGGCCTTCGCAGAATAGTATTTCACAATCATCGGCTTATGCGGATGCCTTGTAAGCAGCGGCCAAATCGGGTCTACTCTCGCCTTTTTGAAGAGTGAAATGGAACCGACTGCCGGTGCAGACCTGATGGATTATCTTGGCACAATGGACGAACCACGGCGATCAGACAATGCGCAACTGCATGAATTGCAGGAGATCTGTTGAGAGTCATGCAAATCCCGTCGCAAAGCGGGCGGCTCGCGGTCGTTACCGGGGCCACCGGCGGGCTCGGTTACGAGACGGCACTCGCGCTTGCGGCGGCTGGTGCCGAGGTCGTTCTGGCGGGTCGAAACGACAGGAAGGGCGCTCGCGCTCTGGCACGATTGCGCGCCACGTATCCTGACGCAACAGTGCGCTTCGAGCGGCTCGACTTGGCCTCGCTCGCCTCGGTCGCCATTTTTGCGGAAACGATGCTCGCGGCGGGACGGGGTATCGACCTGCTCGTTATAAATGCCGGGGTCATGGCGCCGCCGGAGCGGCAATTGACGGTCGACGGCTTCGAATTGCAGTTCGCCACCAACTACCTCGGCCATTTTGCCCTGACGGCCCGACTGCTACCGCTGCTGCGGCGCGTCAGCGGGGCTCGCGTGGTCAACGTCAGCAGCCTGGCTGCGAGCCTCGATTCGATCGATCTCACCGACCTGCAGTCGCAACGATCCTATGTCCCGTTTCGTGCCTATGGCATGACCAAGCTGGCAATGTTGATGTTCGCGCTGGAATTCCAGCGCCGCAGCGAGGCTGCCGGCTGGGGGATCGATGGCATGGCGGCCCATCCGGGCTGGGCCCGCACCGATATCATCAGCAACGGACCCGCCTCGCGCGGCCTGCGCGGCGCGTTATGGTGGCTCGCGAAGCCGTTCTTGCTGCCGCTCAGCCCGCCGGCCGGGCCAGCCGCGTTGCCGATCCTGTTTGCAGCGACCTCGCCGGAGGCGCGAGGCGGCGGGTTCTACGGGCCGACAGGGCCGCGCGAACTCACGGGCCCGCCCGGAACGGCCAAGATGCCTGCCCAGGCGTTGGACGCCTCAGCCGCCGTCCGTCTGTGGGAGACATCGGAACAACTGGCCGGAGTGAGGTTCGCGTGACGGGCGCAGCGTTCGGTTCGGCTTGACCGTCGGCGCCTGTCTGGCGAAAGCACGCTATTGCGTTACCGAGGTGGCTACTGGGCGATAGAGGAAAGACCAGAGAGATCAAGGCGCTTTTTTCGCAAATTCGCTTTCTGCGATGGTCAGCCCCGACAAAACCACCGACTCCCGCAAATGGCGGCCACCAGTCAGGGTTTCGAGAATGTAGGCGGCGAGATCGACCCGGCTGATGGTCCGCTTTTTCCTGTCGCCCGTCGGACTGGCCAGCCAGCGCCCGGTGGCGGCGCCGTCGGTGAGGCCAACCGGCTGAATCAGCGTCCACTCCAGGCCGCTGGCCTTGACCAACTCCTCCTGCTGCTCCTTGTCGTCCAACTGCTCACGCAACTGCAGCACGCGAAACCACGCCCGATATGCCCCCGACAATCTGTCGCGCGTGTCTCCGACGCCGTAGGAAGTGATGCAGATCAGGCGCTTGATCGAAGCTGCCGTCATCGCGGCGATTACGTTGGCCGTGCCGACCTCGCAGATGTTGGGAGGGGTGGTTCGTTTGGCACCCAGCCGCAATAGAACGGGGTTGACGGAATCGCCCAGGCTGACCACCACCGCGTCCTGCCCGGCCACGGCGGACGCCACATCGGCGCCGTTCAGGGCATCGCCCACGATCGGGGTTATCCCTTTGTGCGGGGGGATTTCCGCCGGATTGCGTCCAAAGGCGGTGAGCTGATGTCCCGCAGCCAGCAGGGACAGTGCCACAGTGCGCCCGGCCTTGCCGGTCGCCCCGAAAACTACGACTTTCAAAATGAGCCTCCTGATGTCTGGGCGATCTGCCGGGCCTGATACCGCTCCGACCGTCGCCGAAGCAAATCGAACAGGCCGACGTCGGCGCAAGCGGATGTTCGCGGGGCGCGACTTTAGCACAAGGATGCCGCCCGCCGCCCGCTTTTGCTACGGCGAAGGCGCTCTCGATTATGGCGCGACGTATCTCCTGTTTCTTGTAATGGATTACAGCGAGCAAGGACCTGTACCGCGCCTATCTCCGTTGCTACAATGCCGCCGCTGCAGTCTAGTTCTCGCCCAGTTCAACGCTGTTTTTTTCGACTGAGACCGACGCAAATTCCTGATAACCATTCCGGCGTCAGCGCCCTTGGCGGTGGCATCTTTTATCCTCTAGCTCACACGGTGAACGCCAACCATGTATGCGTTTTTTAAATCCCTGCATATTCTGGGACTGATATTGATGGCCGGCAATGTCACTGTTACCGCTCTCTGGAAGGTCTTTGCCGATCGTACGAACAAGACGCAAATCATGGCTTTCGCCCAGTGGTTGGTGACGGTGACCGACTTTTCATTTACCTTGTCCGGCGGTTTTTTGATGGTGATCGGCGGCTACGGCGCTGCCTATGTGGGTAACTTGTCGCTGTTCGAAACCCCTTGGCTGGTCCTCGGGCAAATCATGATGGCGCTGGCGGGGGCCGTGTGGCTGAGCATTCTCGTGCCGATTCAGATCAGGCAGGCGCGTTGGGCGCAGGATTTTGCAGTCATTGGCGAGGTGCCGGCAGACTATCGTCAAGACAGCCGAACATGGTTGGTCTGGGGACTCCTCTCGACGGTACCGCTGCTCGCTGGCCTGTATTTCATGGTGGCCAAGCCGACTAGCTACTGGTGACGCTACCGTCCTTTACCGCATCGGAGATGGTGCAATGCGAGGAATAGACCTTGCTGGCGCTTGCGAGCATGGTCGGGGACCGCGCTTTGATGCGCCGGTCGCGCCAAGCGGCTATCTGTGGTGGTATGTCGATGCCATCAGCGACGACGGGCGGCATGGGATCACCCTGATTGCACAGGTTGGCAGTTGCTTTTCGCCTTACTACGCGAGTGCGCGGCGGCGTCGCAAAAGCGATCCGCTCAACCACAACTCGCTGAACGTTGCGCTCTACGGTCAGGTCAAGCGCTGGTGCATGACCGAGCGGGGGCGCTCGGCTCTGCGGCGCGACGCATCCCGGCTCGAGATCGGGCCGAGTTCGCTGTATTGGGACGGCGACTGCCTGACCATCCGGATCGACGAAATTGCGGTGCCTATTCCGCGGCGTATCCGCGGCACGGTCAAGCTGTATCCGCGCGCAGTGGCCGGTCAACCGTATTTTCTTGATGGCGCCGGGCGCCATTGCTGGGCGCCGATCGCTCCGGGCGCGCGCGTCGAAGTGCAACTCGACCGGCCGGCATTGCACTGGTCGGGCCACGGCTACCTCGATTCCAACTGGGGCAGCGAGCCCCTGGAGAAGGCCTTCAGCTACTGGGAGTGGTCGCGCGCCGAACTGAAGGATGGCGGCACCGCGGTCCTCTATGACGCGACGCGACGCGACGGGCAGCGGACCGAGCTGGGCCTGCACTTCGATCCGGCCGGTGCCGTGCGACGGATCGAGATGCCGCCGCACGCCATGCTGCCAACAACGGCCTGGCGGATGCAACGCGGCACTCGTGTCGACCATCAGAAATCTGCGCGCGTCACCGAGACACTCGAGAACACGCCGTTTTACACGCGGTCGGTGCTGGCCACGCATCTGCTCGGCGAGCCGGTGACCGCGATGCATGAGAGCGTGTGCCTCGATCGCTTCAGCACGCGCTGGGTGCAAACGCTGCTGCCGTTCCGGATTCCGCGGGCACTGCGTTGAAGCAAGGCCAGGAACTACTTGCTTTGCAAACCCTTGGCCAAGTCGAGAAGATTCCATTGTTGCCACCGTTGCCGCAGATCGACCAGATGTATGCCGAGCGCAACGAGGAGAAGGGATGAGACTACGACCCAGGAGGCGCCAGTGAGGGCCGCACGCGATGCGAGCAGCAGACAGCTGCCGGGAGCCAGGATGAGCAGTGCTGCAAGCGGCGGCACCGGGCAAACGCGCATCCGCCACAGCACCATGAGCCCGATGGCCTCCAGGCCAATCAGGAACAGGACCAGGTCGATGCTGTGCCCGCTTGCAAAGAATTCAGCCATGGTCCGCCCCTTCTGTCTTGTCAGTGATCATGTTGCCGAGACGATACCGGGCAGGTGCCCTAGGCTCTTGTTCCTGTAGGTATCCCAGGTGAGTGGTTGGACGTCCGGGTCGGCGCAGCGAAAAAC
>CAISUK010000250.1 GCA_903888645.1 uncultured Pseudomonadota bacterium
CCCCTCTTCAGCGTGAAGGACCGGCTGGGTTTCGCCATGATCGAGGCCGCCGAGAAGGGCGGCGCCCTCAAGCCCGGCGGCACGATCGTGGAGGCCACCAGCGGCAACACCGGCATCGCACTGGCCTTCGTGGCTGCAGCGCGCGGCATCCCCATCACCTTGACGATGCCCGAGACCATGAGCCTGGAGCGCCGCAAGCTGCTGCTGGCCTACGGCGCCAGGCTGGTGCTGACCGAGGGCGCCAAGGGCATGAAGGGCGCGATCGCCAAGGCCGAGGAGATTGCCGCCAGCGACCCCAAATACGTGCTGCTGCAACAGTTCAAGAACCCGGCCAATCCGGCCATTCACGAATCCACCACCGGACCGGAAATCTGGGAAGACACGTTTGGCAAGATTGACATCCTGGTCTCGGGCGTCGGCACTGGCGGCACCATCACGGGCGTCTCGCGCTACATCAAGAAAACGCAAGGCCGCGCCATCACCTCGGTGGCAGTGGAACCTACTGCCAGCCCGGTGCTGACACAGACGCGCGCCGGTGAAGAGGTCAAGCCCGGACCACACAAGATCCAGGGCATTGGCGCCGGCTTTGTGCCCGACGTGCTGGACCTCTCGCTGGTCGATCAGATTGAACAGGTCAGCAACGAGGAAGCAGTGGAGTTCGCTCGTCGACTGGCGCGCGAGGAAGGCATTCTGTCGGGCATCTCCTGCGGCGCCGCCACCGCTGTTGCGGTGCGTCTGGCCAAGAAGCCCGAGAACGCCGGCAAGACCATCGTCGTGATCCTGCCCGACTCAGGCGAGCGCTACCTGAGTTCGGTGCTGTTCGAAGGCATCTTTGACGCCAGCGGTGCGGCTGTAGCTACGGCATGAGTGTTGTACCGCTGCGGCCCGTGCCGGCGCCAGCGCCGCTGTTCGACCTGACGCGGGTCGTGTCAGAGTTGGCGCAGGTGCGTCAGCGCTGGCGCGAATCGCAAAAGCGCTCGACTGAACCGGGCGGGCGTGAACTGCCTTCGCGCGAAGCGCTGGCCCAGGTCATCGACGGCCTGCGTGGCGTGCTGTTCCCAATGCGCCTGGGCCCGGCCGATCTGCGCCAGGAGAGCGAAGATTTCTACGTCGGGCACACGCTCGATACGCTGCTGCACGCCTTGTTGACGCAAGTGCAACTGGAGTTGCGCCATGAAGCACGGCATCTGGACAGTACTGACACCGCAGCCATCGAGGCGCACGCAACCCAGATCGTGAGCGACTTCTCGCTCTCGCTGCCGCGTATCCGTGCCCTGCTCGACAGCGATGTGCTGGCCGCATTCGCCGGTGATCCGGCGGCGCGCAGCGTCGATGAGGTGCTGCTGTGCTACCCCGGCATCCAGGCCATGATTTACCACCGCGTAGCGCACCGTCTGTACGAACTCGGTGTGCCACTGCTGGCGCGCATCGTGGCCGAATTGGCACACGCCCAGACTGGCATCGACATCCATCCGGGCGCCAGCATCGACGAAGGCTTTTTCATTGACCACGGCACCGGTGTCGTGATCGGCGAGACCGCCGTCATTGGCAAGCGCGTGCGCATCTACCAGGCGGTCACGCTCGGCGCCAAGAGTTTCCCGACCGACGAGGCCGGCAATCCGCTCAAAGGTTTGCCGCGTCATCCGGTGCTGGAAGACGAG
>CAISUK010000251.1 GCA_903888645.1 uncultured Pseudomonadota bacterium
CCATTTTCTTCGGCGGCGGCACGCCGTCCATCCTCAACCTGCGGCAATGGGAGAAAATTCTGCAAGCGATGGAACGATTGAGTCTGCTCGGACAGGTCGAAGTCGACCAGCAAAATATGTTTCCGCCGGGCCGTGCACCTCTCGTCGTCTGCAACCCGCCTTGGGTACCGGCGCGACCCAGTTCGCCGCTGGAGGCGGCAATCTTCGACCCTGACAGTAAAATGCTGCGCGCATTTCTCGACGGTCTGGCCGCTCATCTCGAGCCGCAGGGCGAAGGCTGGTTGATCCTTTCCGATCTGGCCGAACACCTTGGCCTGCGCTCGCGTGCGGAATTGCTTGGCATGATCTCCACGGCCGGCTTGAAGGTGTTGGATAGGCTCGATATTCGTCCCTCCCACAGCAAGGCGGGCGACAAGAGCGACTCGTTACATGCCGCGCGTGCGGCGGAAATCACCTCGCTGTGGCGACTCGGCGTCAATTGAACGGTTGGTGTATCGCCTGACACCGGACTAACACCCGGCTGACACCAAGAGCGGTAACCGCTATCCTAGGCGCATGCGCATCATCCTGATCAGCGGCCTGTCCGGTTCCGGTAAATCGATTGCCCTCAATGTGCTCGAGGACGCCGGCTATTTTTGCGTTGATAACCTGCCCGTGGCGCTGCTGCTGCGCCTCGTCGAGTCGCTTGCCGGCAGCGGCCATGACCGCGTTGCCGTGGCTATCGACATGCGCGGCGGCGCTGGCATCGCCGAGTTGCCGCGGCATCTGGAGGAATTGCGCCAGGAGCCAATCGATCTGCGCTTCATTTTTCTCGATGCCCGCGACGAAGTGCTGATTCAGCGCTTTTCCGAGACGCGTCGGCGCCATCCGCTGGCCGACGCCGAGACCACGCTGGAAGAGGCCATTGCCCGCGAGCGCGAAGCGCTGGACGCGCTGACCGGTCTGGGCCAGCGCATCGATACCAGTTATTTGCGGCCCAATGCGCTACGCACTTTCGTCAAGGATTTTGCCGCGCCCGACGAGCGCCAGGGACTGACCCTTCTGTTTCAATCGTTCGGTTTCAAGCACGGCCTGCCGCTCGATGCTGACATGGTTTTCGACGTGCGTTGTCTGCCCAATCCACATTACGATCCACTGCTGCGTCCACTGACCGGGCGCGACGAGCCCGTGGTCCGCTTTCTTGAGGCAAATGCCGATGTCGCGCGTATGGCGGAAGACATCCGTCGATTCGTCGCCGACTGGCTGCCGGCTTTTGTCAGCGACAATCGTTCGTACCTGACGGTAGCCATCGGCTGCACCGGCGGCCAGCATCGCTCGGTTTATCTGGCGGAGTGGCTGGCGGCACGTTTTCGCGACCAGGCGCGGGTGCTGGTGCGACATCGCAACCTCGCCGAATGAAGCGGCTGAAGCCGTGGCTGGCGCTGCTCCATCCCGGCGATTGGCTTGTGCTGCTGGGCGGATTGGCGGTTTGTGCTGTTTCCTTTCCGCTGGCCTGGCAGGGCGGTCCCCCGGAGCGGGCGGTGATACGCCGCGACGGCGCGTTGTTTGCCGAACTGCCGTTGACCCAGCCACGCCAACTCAAGGTCGACGGCGCCATGGGTGTCACGGTGATCGAGATCCAGCCCGGCCGTGCCCGAGTGCTTAGCGATCCGGGGCCGCGCCAGTATTGCGTGCGGCAAGGCTGGCTGACCCTGCCGAATGCCATTGCCATTTGCGCGCCGAATCATGTCAGTCTCGCATTGAGCGGCGGAAACAAGAGCCATGACACCCTCGCCTACTGAGTTCATCGAGATTCATCCGACCGGCGACGACCGCCGCATCGCCCGCTATGCCGCCGCGGCGATCGCGCTGACCCTGGCCGAGGCGGCGATTCCCTCGCCCTTGCCGGGCGTCAAACCGGGACTGGCGAATATCATCGTGCTGATCGTGCTGGCCCGGCATGGCTGGCGCGAAGCGGTTTGGGTCAGCCTGTTGCGGGTGTTCGCCGGCAGCCTGTTGTTCGGTGGATTTCTCGCGCCGGGATTTTTCCTGAGCCTGGCCGGGGCAGTGTGCAGCCTCGCCGTTCTGGGCCTGGCGACGCACTTGCCGACGCGCCTGTTCGGCCCGGTCAGCCAAAGCGTGCTGGCCGCCTTTGCCCACATCGCCGGTCAGCTTCTGCTGGCGCGCGCCTGGCTGGTACCGCACAATGGTGTCTTTTACTTGGTGCCGATTTTTGCCGCGACGGCGCTGTTTTTTGGCCTGATCAACGGACTGGTCGCGGCGCGCATGCTGGCCACCGATGGACAATTTGCAATGGAAGCAAAACCCTCATGAACAAGACCATCGCTGTCGCCTTTACCGGTGCGTCGGGCATGCCTTATGGCATACGCCTTGTCGAATGCCTTCTCGGTGGCGGCGTGCGCGTGCAACTGCTCTGCTCGCCAGCAGCGCAGGTAGTGGCGCAGCAGGAAATGAGCCTCAAATTATCGTCGCGCCCCGCCGATCTGGAGTCCGACTTATCAGCACGATTCAATGCGCCACCCGGCTTGCTGCGCGCCTATGGCATGCAGGAATGGTTTGCCCCGCTGGCCTCCGGTTCGAGCCCGCCCGATGCCTATGTCATCTGCCCATGCACCATGGGCACACTCGCCAAAATAGCGGCGGGCATGGCCGACGACCTCATCAGTCGCGCCGCCGACGTGGTCTTGAAGGAAGGCCGCAAACTCATCCTGGTGCCGCGCGAAACACCATTTTCAGTCATTCATCTGGAGAACATGCTGCGCCTGGCGCGTGCCGGAGCGGTCATTATGCCGCCTAATCCGGGCTTCTATCATCACCCGGCGGTGGTGGCCGACCTGGTCGATTTCGTCGTGGCGCGAATTCTCGATCAGCTGGGCGTACCGCACGCCCTGGTGCCGCGCTGGGGCGAGGATGGCGAATCGTGAGTGCGCATCTGGATATCCCATTGTTTCCGCTGAATACGGTGCTGTTTCCCGGCGGCAGCCTGCCGCTGCGCATCTTCGAGCAGCGCTACATGGACATGGCCAAGGTCTGCATCAAGGACAACCTGCCATTCGGCGTCTGCCTGATCGGGCAAGGCGCCGAAGTGAACGCGCCCGGTCAAGCACCGGCGCAGCCAAATGGGTTCGGCACGCTGGCGCGGATCGGCGATTGGGACATGCCGCAATTTGGCGTACTCAACGTTGCTACGCGTGGCGAGGAACGCTTTCGCATCATCGCTACGCAGCGAGAAAAATCCGGTTTGTTGCGCGGCGAAGTCGACCTGATCGGCATGCCGGCGATCCAGCCTATTGCTGGCGACTACGGGCGCCTGGTGGCGCTGCTACGCGTCATCATCGCCGACATGGCGGATTCCGCGCCGCCCGAACCGCATCGCTTTGACGATGCCGGCTGGGTGGGCTACCGCTACTGCGAAGTGCTGCCGATTTCCAATGCGGCGCGGCAGAAGCTGCTCGAGCTTGACGATGACATCAGCCGCCTGGAAATCATCTTTCGTTTTCTCGAGCAGAAGAACTTACTCGCCGGCTGAAAGACATTTTTCGAGCAGGCGTCGAATCGGCGCAGGTAGCGCCGCCCCGCCGATAGCGGAGCGCTCCAGCCGCACCAGCGCTGTCTCGCGCACCTGCGGCAGTGGAACAACTCGTGCCAGACGCGGTTGCATCAGTAGGCGGAAATGCGTGAAGGCATGGTTGGCGGGCGGTAGCGCAACGAAAGCACCGGCCTGGTAGCCAAGCCGGGCGGCGAGCTCGGTCTCGGTCATGCCAGCGGGAAGTTCCGGCAAGGACAGCAGGCCACCCCAGATACCGCTCGGCGGGCGGCGCTCCAGCAAAACGCCACTGCCATCGAGAAAAACTAGCATGGTCACCGTGCGTTCCGGAACAGCTTTGCGCGGGCGCGCCGCCGGCAATTCGGCGACACGGTTATAGCGTCTGGCGACGCACAGTTCCGCCACCGGACAGGCGCTGCAGCGCGGCGTGCCGCGCGTGCAGATGGTGGCGCCGAGATCCATCTGCGCCTGGATGTAGGTGTCGACGTTACGCGCCGGCAACTGCACTTCAGCGAGTTGCCACAATGCTTTTTCTACGGTAGCCGAACCAGGAAATCCGGCGATGCCGAAACAGCGACAGAGCACGCGCTTGACGTTGCCGTCGAGGATGGGGACACGGGCACCAAAGCAGAATGCGGCGATGGCGTTGGCCGTGGAACGACCGATACCGGGCAGCGTGGCGATGATTTGCGGATCGCTAGGAAACACCCCGGCGTGTTCGGTCATGACGGTCCGCGCACAGCGATGCAGATTGCGCGCCCGAGCGTAGTAACCGAGACCACTCCACAGCGCCATCACATCTTCTACCGGCGCTGCGGCGAGGCTCGTCAATGTCGGAAATCGGTCGAGAAAACGCGCGTAATACGGTATGACGGCGGCGACCTGGGTCTGCTGCAGCATGATCTCCGACAGCCAGACAAGATACGGATCGCGTGTTTTCTGCCAAGGTAGATCATGACGACCGTGCCGCTCTTGCCAAGCGATCAGTTGTCTGGAAAATTGGGCAAATTGAGGCATGGGCGGCTTGAGTGTTACATCCAGGATTCGTCAGAACCGGATCTGGAAAGGCTTCGGAATGGGCCAGCGGCATACCTTCGTACAGTTCCAGATCGATCCCCTCGGGCGGAACGCCAGTGTAAGCGAGCACGGCCGACAACAGCTCGAAAACATCGGGCCGGCTGAACTATCGCACAGCGACAACCCCCCCATGTTCGATATGGTATCGGTGTTGTCAGCCACCAGGAGTCCGCCCAGGATGGGCTCAGGCTCTGCCAGCTAAACTGCTGACAACTTTGCCCTGCCTGACATCAGGGCGTGAGGATGGCTATTCCTGCTGGCCCTGCCTCAAGGCGAGATAGTCAATCGCTGCCCCAGCAAGCAACCCGGCGAACGACAGGACAATGGCAGCATTGCCATAGAAGCTATCCTTGAATTCGCTGCCGCCAAGCGCCCACGCTACAAGAACGCAGGTGATCGTCAGTCCGCACAGTGCCATCAGTGAAGAACCAGAAAAGAAGAGTGCGTCGCTCTTCGCCAGTTGGAACTCATTTGCGTCCATTGTCTTGGTCATCACGGTCTCCTCTTGGGTTATTTTGCGAAAAGTACCCAGAACCTCTTTTTAGTCCATTTTTTCAATAAGGGAAATTTTCTGTGCACGACGACTGACTGCCCGCTTACATTCCTTTTTCCCTATCCATTCGCTAATACCCTCTTCGCAAAAGTAGGGAAAATACCCATTGTCGGGTTTCTTCATCTTGATTTACGATGGCTTCAGATTTGGCAAACCCGTCGAAAGTCGGGGGCGCAAAGCTGCGGGGCTAAGGAGCAAAACTCTAAGCCAGCCGGGCTGCCGAAACGTCGCAATGACGTTTCGTCACCGACCACCAAGCTTCGCATCCCGACTCCGGCAGATACTGGAGGTCGCGATGTTGAAGTTTTCCACAAAAGTTTCCCTGGCTGCCCTGGCGGTATCGTCGGCCTTGACCAGCCTGAGCGCCGCGGCTGCCGCACCCGTGCTGGCCCCTTGGCTGGTGCAGATGGGCGAGACATCTACGATCCTTTCTGCTGCAAATTGGGGGCGCGGCCAGTTGCTCGGCGTCATCGACAGCGGCATCGTCGCCAGCAATCCCGTGTTTGCGCCCGGGCAAGTTTCCGCCGCGCTGAGTTCCTGCGCCGCTGCCTCGTTCAATTGTTCCAGTGGGGTGACTGACGACAATGGTCACGGTACCGCAGTCGCCTCCATCGCCGCGGCCAACCGTGTGACTACCGGGACGTACAGCTATTCAGGCTATACGGTGGCCGCCAACAGCTACATCGGCGTGGCGCCCAACGCCAACATCATCGCCGGAAAAGTCCTCAACGCCAGTGGTTCCGGCTACAACACCGACGTCTCCAACGGCATCAACAAAGCAGTGGCGACCGGTGTCAGCGTGATCAATCTGTCGCTCACCTATATGGCCACGCCGGACATCGTCGCGGCGGTCAACAACGCTGCCGCCAAGGGTGTGTTCATTGTCTGGGCCGGTGGTAACGACGGTAAGGCGTTGCTGGCCAACGCCAATACCAATGGGCTGACGAAGGTCGCCATCAACCACCTGATTTTCGCCGGTGCTCTCGATACCACAGCTGCCAAGGCGGCGTCGTTCAGCAGCAACGCCGGCACCGGCCTCCTGCTCGATGCAGGCGGCGGCAAGACATCCTATGCGTCACGCTGGATTTCAGCACCCGGGGTCAATATTCTGGCGCCGGGGATCAGCTACGGCCCGAACGCAATGGCGCTTTGGTCGGGCACGTCGATGTCAGCGCCGCTCATCAGCGGTTCCTTGATCCTGCTTGAGTCTGCCTGGCCGATCCTCAAGACTAATGGCACTGCCGCCAACCTATTGCTGGCTTCGGCGACCGATCTAGGCGCCACCGGTGTCGATTCCATCTACGGCACGGGGAAGGTCAATCTGACCACCGCCTTCAAACCTTATGGCGCGTTGTCCGTAACCCAAGCCAATGGCAAGAGCACGCCGATCACGAGCCTCAGCGGCGCGATGATCAGCAGTGGCGCCTTGGGTAGCCTAGCCGCGGTCAAGGCAAAACTCGCCAGCTATACCGCGCTCGATACCTATTCGCGCAACTTCACGGTGAACCTCTCCGGCCTGATTCTGACCAAGCCGACCGCGGCGAGCGTCAATCCGCTGCCCTCCAATGTCAACTCCGGAGTCGTCGTCATGAAATTGCATGACGGTAGTGAATTGTCCAGTTGGCAAGCGCCCCGTACCTATATGACTGACCGCCTTGGCGTATTCGGCAACAGCGATGGCAATGCGTCCAAAGCGCCGCTCTACATGGCACTGACCAATCGGGACGGAAACACGATGGCCATGGGCTATGGCATGTCCAGCCAGCTCTCCCTAACCAAGGCCCTCTATGCGGATAGCAATTTTTCATCGATGGCCAGCGAACTCGGTACGTCGAATCTTTCCGGCCTGGCACAAGGCGGCTTCCATTTGGCCTACGGCATGAAGATCGCCGACGACACACGCCTTGCCGTAGCAATGCACTGGACCCCGGCGAGCAGCTACGGCAGCAACCCAAGCTGGGATCAAGCGAGTATTTCATCCGATGCGACCAACCTGACCTTGGGTTTGACAACCAAGTTGAGCGATGCGTTGACAGGTGGTGTTTCTGTAGGCCAGCTACATGAAGGTTGTGGCGTCCTGGGTGCCAATTACGATGCGAACTCGCCGCTGAGTCTGGGCGCCAACCGGAGTACCAGTCTTGGTCTTTCCCTCGGCTACGCTCTCAATGCGAATACCAGCTTGCTTGCCGAAGTGGGATTTGCGGTCACCGGCGGAAGCCAGGGCAACAGCCTGCTCGCCGGCACCACCAGCATCCAGTCGCGCTCTTATGGCGTGTCTGTGCTGTCGAAGCACCTCATGAACACTGACGACCAATTGGCGATATCGCTCAAGCAACCGCTCCGCGTTGTTTCGGGTAGCGTCGGCATCGTTATGCCGAGCATCGACGCAGCCGGCGTCGCCAACTACTCGACCGAGATGGTCAGCCTGGTGCCGACCGGCAGGGAAGTGGATTTCAAGATGACTTATCACGCCCCACTCAAGAAGAACCAGTCCCTGAGCCTGCAATTCGCCGCGCGAAAAGACACGATGAATATAGCCGGCAATCATGATGCAAGCGTCGGGGCAATCTGGACAACACGTTTTTGACAGCTTGAAGGATTGCTGACCCGTGGCTTGGCTGCCGGGTCAGCCCTTCACCGGTCGCACCAGACTGGCGGCTAGCTTGGCACGGGAGCGCGCTTCATCGGTGCTGTCGGCGTTGGCGACGGCGACGCCCATGCGGCGCTTGACGAAGCTTTCCGGCTTGCCGAACAGGCGCAGATCGGATTCGGGTACAGCCAGGGCTTCGGCGACACCTTCAAAGGCAATGCCTTTCTCCGCCAGCCCGCCGTAGATGACCGCCGACGCACCTGGTCGCCGCAACGCCACATCGACCGGCAGCCCCAGGATGGCGCGGGCATGCAATTCGAATTCCGACAGCCGTTGCGTGCATAGCGTGACCAATCCCGTGTCATGGGGGCGCGGACTCACCTCGGAAAACCAGACCATGTCGCCCTTGATGAACAACTCGACGCCGAAGATGCCTCGACCGCCCAGATTGCCGGTGATGGCCTTGGCGATTTGCCGGGACTTCTCCAGCGCCATCGCCGTCATCGCCATCGGCTGCCAGGATTCGACATAATCGCCATTGATCTGGACGTGTCCGATCGGTTCGCAGAAATAGGTTTCGACCGCGCCGCCGGGACCGATGGCGCGCACCGTCAATTGGGTAATCTCGTAATCGAAGTCGATGAATCCCTCAACGATGACGCGACCCAGACCGACACGACCGCCGCTGGCGGCGTAATCCCAGGCCTTCTGCACATCGGCGGGTTTCTTCACCAGTGACTGACCCTTGCCCGAAGATGACATGACCGGTTTCACGACGCAGGGATAACCGATGCCAGCGTCGATGGCGGTCTGGAGCTCGGCCAGCGAGTCGGCAAACTGGTAGGGCGAAGTCGGCAAGCCGAGTTCTTCCGCAGCAAGGCGACGGATGCCTTCGCGGTTCATCGTCAGCCGCGTGGCACGCGCCACGGGGATGACTTCGGCAAGCCCTTCGCGTTCAATTTCGACCAGCATGTCGGTAGCGATGGCCTCGATTTCCGGCACCACCAGATGCGGCTTTTCCAGTTCGATCAAGGCGCGCAGTGCGCCGCCATCGGTCATGGTGACCACGTGGCTACGGTGCGCCACCTGCATGCCAGGCGCATCGGCATAGCGATCGACCGCGATAACTTCGCAACCTAGTCGCTGCAAGGCGATGATCACTTCCTTGCCGAGTTCGCCGCTGCCGAGCAACATGACGCGGGTCGCCGATGGCGACAGAGGGGTACCGATTTTCATGATGACCTCGCTGAGCGCTAAATCGTGATTTTAGCCGAGGCGGATAGCGATTCAGTATCGAAGCGACGCAGCGGCCCCCGCTGCTGAAGCTTTTCAGGAGATGAATTCCCGCCTACAATAAGTCCGTCATGTCGCTACTGTTCAAGAAATCCTTCCTGCTGCTGTTTGTCATACTGCTGCCGCTGCAGGGCGTTGCCGCGCCGTTCATGGCACTGGCACATTCTGGCGAAACGCTTCCGACCCACGAGCAAATGATGGGTAGCAGAGAGTCAACTGCAGCTATGCCTCACTGCCACAACCAGCCGACGGCAGCGGATGGCACTGCTGCGCACCAGGACCACGCCAAGCTGAATTGCCACGAGAACAGTCCGTGTTGCCATATCGCTGCCTTGCCGGCGACGGTTGCTGTCATCGATGCTGCCCGCGCTGGAGGGCAGGTGATCCCTTCCATCCGCCAGGCATACGCCGACTTTCTTCCTGAGCAGCCGCAACGGCCGCCCAGACTCGCGCCGCTCTGATTCCGCGCCGCCGGCGCGGACGGCGGAGTTGATTCGTCACCCATCGTTCCGAGGCCCGTCAAGGGCATCGACCCGGCGCATCCTCTTAAGCTCGTAACGGCTCCCTGCCACTGACAAGCCATTGTCATTTCCGGGGCGCGAACTGCAATTGCGCATCAGGAAGGAAAAGTCATGTTCAAGCGTTCAGTCATGCTCGCCGTGGTTCTCGCCGGCGTGTCTTTGTCGTTCACTGCCAGCGCCGCCGAAAGCGTCGTGACGAATAAGCCCGTAGCACCCGCAGCAGATATACAGGGCAAGGGTATCGTCAAAAAGATCGACAGCGCAGCCGGTAACGTCAACATCGCCCATGAGGCTATCGCCGCCCTGCAATGGCCAGCGATGACAATGGATTTCAAGGTGAGTGACCGAAAACTGCTTGCCAATCTCCAGGCTGGCCAGAGCATCGTCTTCGTGTTGGGCAAGGATCCGGTGGTTGGTTACGTCATCACTCGCATCGAGCCGGTGAAATGAAGACCGCGACGCTGGGGAGCCGCTGCCGCGCCGGCGCTCTCGCGATATTGCTCATGTCCACCGCTATCACGGCCATGGCGGAGATTGAAACGCCACCCGGCGCCACGGCGGAAAGTCTGCTCGACTATGCCCGACAGCATAATCCCGACTATGCGGCGATGCGTTTCGACGCAACAGCCGCCGGCGAGCGTATCGGGCCGGCCGGCGCGCTGCCCGATCCGACCTTGCGTACCGAGTTGCAGAACATCAGCAACAGCGGCAGCGATGCCGGGCCGAATCTGTTGCCGGGGCGCATCGGCAGCACCAAGTACACGCTGATACAGCCGCTGCCCTGGTGGGGCAAGCGCGATCTGCGCCGCGAGGTCGCCGAGTCTGAGGCCAGCCAGGTCGGCGCCCGCGCCGAGGTGACGTGGGCTGACATTGCCTTGCGCATCAAGGCCGCCCACGCCCAGCATTACCAACTGACTCGCAACGAGCAGCTGGCGCAGGAAATCCTTGATCTGCTGACCGGCATCGAACGGATCGCGCAGACGCGTTACGGCGCCGGCCTGGTCCCGCAACAGGATGTACTGAGGGCGCAGATCGAAGTCACGGCGCTGCGTAGTGACCTGATCATGCTCGAGACCGACCACCATCACCTGCAGGCGCGCATTAACACGCTGCTGCGCCGACCGATCAATGCATCCCTGATGCCGCCGCTGCGCTTGCGACCCTTGCCGCCGCCGGAAAGGCTCGATTTCGCAGCGTTGGAGCAGCGCTTGGAAGCGAAGAATCCGCAACTTTTCGCCGCCGGGGCCGGCATCGCCGCCGCGGAAAAGAACCGCGATCTGACCTACCGCGACCGCTATCCGGATTTTTCCCTCGGTATTGCACCCATCCAGCGCGGCAGCCGCATCGATGAATGGGAACTGATGCTTGAACTGAATATTCCGCTGCAGCAGGGATCGCGCCGCTCCCGCGAACGTGAAGCCGAAGCGCTGCTGGATGCGGCTCGCGCGCGTCGGGAAGCAGCGCAAACGCAACTGCTCGGTGAGTTGAGCGAGAGCCTCACCGGCATCGAAGCAGCGCTGCGCCTGCGCGACTTGGCCCAAGGACGGATGCTGCCCCAAGCGGAAATCAGTTATCGGGCGGCGCTTTCCGCCTATGAAAACGGTCGTGGCGATTTCACCACACTGCTCGAAGCGCATCGGCAGATTCAGAAAGCCCGGCTCGACGCGGTGAAAGCGGAGACCGATGCGCAAGTGCGCCTTGCCGAAATCGAAAGGCTGCTCGGAGAAGACCTATGAACACGACAACACGCTCTACCCTGCTTGCCATGGCGATTGCCGCGGCGCTTGGCGGTGGCTACTGGCTGGGCCGGGGACAAAATCCCGGCGGTACCGAAGTCGCCAAAACCGAGGTTGCCAAGACAGCTTCTGCGCCAAGCGAACCCGCGGTCAAAACCGAACCCCGGATCCTCTATTACCGGAATCCGATGGGTTTGCCGGATACTTCGCCGACGCCCAAAAAAGATTCCATGGGCATGGACTATATTCCGGTCTTCGCCGAAACCGGCATACCCGCAGCAGCAGTCCCAGGCGAAGTCAGCATTTCGCCGGTCAAGATTCAGAAGCTCGGCGTCAAGACTGAACCCGCTGCATTGGCGAGTGTCGACCGCGTGATTCGAGCCGTCGGCCGAATAGATGTTGACGAGCGGAGGACCTTTACCGTAGCGCCAAAGTTCGAGGGCTGGATCGAGCGCCTGCACGTCAATGCCACCGGCCAGCCGGTCGCCAAGGGACAGCCGCTGCTCGATGTTTACAGTCCCGAGCTGGTTTCGGCACAGCGCGAATATGCCATCGCCACTTCCGGTGTCGACACCTTGAAAAATGCCGGCGGTGAAGCCCAGGCTGGCATGAAGCAGTTGTCCGAATCGAGCCTGACCCGGCTGAAGAATTGGGACATTTCCGACGAGCAAATCGCCAAGCTGCGCCAAGGCGGCGAATCACACCGAACCTTGACGCTGCGCTCGCCGGCGAATGGCATCGTCATGGAAAAGAAAGCGGTCCAGGGCATGCGCTTCATGCCCGGCGATGCGCTTTTCCAGATTGCCGATTTAGGATCGGTTTGGGTCGTCGCGGATATTTTCGAGCAGGACCTGGGGCAAGTCCGTGTCGGCCAGATAGCCGCCGTGAAAATCGACGCCTGGCCGGAGAAGGCTTTTTCAGCCCGCGTCGCGTACATCTATCCGACCGTCAATGCGCAGACGCGAACCACCTCGATCCGCCTGGAACTGGCCAATCCCAATGGCCTGCTGAAACCGGCGATGTTCGCCAGCATAGAACTGGCGGCAGACAAAGCGGGCAACGCCAGCCAAAGCAAGGTTGTCACCGTGCCGACCTCGGCAGTGATTTTCGGCGGCACCCGAAATATCGTTCTCGTGCAACTCGGCGAAGGCCGTTTCGCGCCGCGCGAGATCAAGCTCGGTCGTCAGGGCGATAACCATGTGGAGGTTCTCAGCGGCATCGCCGAAGGCGAGCAGGTGGTGGTTTCCGCCAACTTTCTGATCGATTCGGAAAGCAACCTCAAGGCGGCCATCGCCGGTTTCGGCGAGGCCAAGCCGCAGCAGCCGGGCTCAGGGACCAAGGAAAGATAAGGCCATGCTCAAGCGCATCATCGAATGGTCGGCGAAGAATGCCTTCCTGGTTCTCCTTGCCACCTTGTTCATCGCCGCCGCCGGCGTCTGGGCGCTGCTCAAAACGCCACTCGACGCGCTGCCCGATCTCTCCGACGTGCAGGTCATCCTCTACACGGAATCCCCCGGTCAGGCACCGCAAGTGGTCGAGGATCAGATCACCTATCCGCTGACGACGGCCATGCTGGCAGTGCCGAAAGCGCGCGTGGTGCGCGGCTTCTCGTTCTTCGGCGCTTCCTTTGTCTACATTATTTTCGAGGATGGTACCGACATTTACTGGGCCCGCTCGCGTGTCCTCGAATATCTCAATTTCGCCGCTGCGCGGCTGCCGCGCGGCGTGACGCCGACGCTCGGGCCGGATGCCACTGGCGTCGGCTGGGTGTACCAGTACGTCGTGCTCGGCGTCGACCGGACGCTTGCGGAATTGCGCACGCTGCAGGATTGGTATCTGCGCTACCAGCTGACCAAGGCGCCCGGCGTTGCCGAGGTCGCCTCCATGGGCGGCTTCGTCCAGCAATACCAAGTGGTGGTCGACCCGCGCCGCTTGCAGTCTTATGGCATTCCGTTGAACCGCGTGACGCAAGTGATCCGCGACTCGAATCGCGACGTCGGCGGCCGCGTCGTCGAAATGGCCGAGACCGAATACATGGTGCGCGGCAAGGGCTACCTGCGCGGCAAGGCCGACCTCGAACAACTGGTGATCAAGAGCGAGCGCGGTGTGCCGGTATTGCTGCGCGACATCGCCCGGATCGAAATCGGACCCGACGAGCGGCGCGGCGTCACCGAACTGAATGGCGAGGGCGAAGTGGTTTCCGGCATCGCCATGGCCCGCTACGGCCAGAACGCGCTGGAGGTGATCGACAACATCAAAACCAAGATCAATGAGGTCGCCGGCGGCCTGCCTAGTGGCGTCAGCATCGCTGCCGTTTATGACCGCTCCGAACTGATCCACCGCGCCATTGCCAACCTCAATCGCACGCTGCTCGAGGAAAGCGTCATCGTCGCTCTGGTCTGCATCGTCTTCCTGATGCACGTACGCAGCGCCTTGGTTGCGATTGTCATGCTCCCAGTCGGCATCCTGATGGCATTTCTGGCCATGCATGCGCTCGGCATCAACGCCAACATCATGAGCCTGGGCGGCATCGCCATCGCCATCGGCGCGATGGTCGATGCCGCCATCGTCATGATAGAGAACACCCACAAACATCTGGAGCGGATGCCGCCCGGCGGCTCGCGGAGCGCAGCGATCATTGCCGCTTGCCAGGAAGTCGGGCCGGCGCTGTTCTTCTCGCTGCTGATCATCACCGTCTCGTTTCTGCCGGTATTCACACTGGAAGCTCAGGAAGGTCGGCTGTTTTCGCCGCTCGCCTTCACCAAGACTTTTTCGATGGCTGCCGCCGCGCTGCTTTCGGTGACACTGGTGCCGGTGCTGATGCAATTATTCGTGCGCGGGCGGATCATGTCGGAGCAGCAGAACCCCTTGAACCGCCTGCTGATCCGCATCTACCGGCCAGTGATCGCCAATGTCATGCGACACAAGAAAGCCACCATCGCCGCAGCCTTTGTCATGCTAATGCTGAGCCTCATTCCGGCGGCGCGGCTGGGCAGCGAATTCATGCCGACGTTGAACGAAGGTACTTTGTTCTATATGCCGACGGCGTTGCCGGGCATGTCCATCACCAAGGCGGCGGAACTGCTGCAGACGCAGAACCGCATCATCAAGGGCTTCCCGGAAGTTGCCTCGGTGTGGGGCAAGGCCGGCCGTGCCGCCACCGCCACCGATCCGGCGCCGACGGAAATGTTCGAGACCGTGATCAACCTCAAGCCGGAATCGGAGTGGCGTCCCGGCTTGACCATCGACGGCCTGATCACCGAACTGGACAAGGCGCTGCAATTCCCCGGCGTCGCCAACGCCTGGACGATGCCGATCAAGGCGCGCATCGACATGCTGTCCACCGGCATCCGCACGCCGATCGGCATCAAGGTCTTCGGCAAGGATCTGGAGGGCATGGAACAACTCGCCCGACAAATCGAAGCGGTGGTAAAAACCGTGCCGGGCACCACCAGCGCTTATGCCGAACGCATTACGGGCGGCTATTACCTGAACATCGAACCGGATCGCGCCATGCTGGCCCGCTACGGGCTTGGCGTCGGCGAATTGCAGGACGTCATCGCCACTGCACTGGGCGGCGAAACCGTGACGACCACGGTCGAAGGCCGCGAGCGCTTCGGCGTGGCGGTGCGCTATCCGCGCGAGCTACGCGCCGATCCGCAGATGATCGCCAGCCAGGTGCTGGTACCGATCAACGGCGAAATGTCAGGCCAGACGGCGATGGTACCGCTCGGTCAATTGGCCAAAGTCGAAGTGGCACGCGGCGCACCGTCGATTCGCACCGAAAACGCGCTGCTCTCGGCATACATCTACGTCGACATTCGCGGCCGCGACATCGGCGGCTACGTCGCCGAGGCGCAAAAAGCGGTGCGCGAACAGGTCAAGTTTCCTCCCGGTTATTACGCCACCTGGAGCGGCCAGTTCGAGTACATGGAACGCGCTTACGCCAAGATGAAGATCGTCGTGCCGCTGACCCTGGCGATCATCTTCGTGCTGCTCTATCTCAATTTCCGCCGCCTCGCCGAGACCGTCATCGTCATGCTTTCGGTCCCGTTCGCGCTGGTTGGCGGCATCTGGCTGATGTGGGCGCTCGACTACAACCTGAGCGTCGCCGTCGCCGTCGGCTTCATCGCCCTGGCCGGGGTGGCGGCGGAAACCGGCGTGGTGATGCTGATCTACCTCGACCACGCGCTGAACGAGCGCAAGGCCAGTCGCGCAGCCGCTGGCGAGGCGCTGCAGGCTAGCGATCTCCATGATGCGGTGATGGAAGGCGCAGTCGAACGGGTACGGCCGAAGATGATGACCGTGGTCGCCATCATGGCCGGCCTGCTGCCGATCATGTGGAGCCACGGCAGCGGTGCCGAGGTAATGAGCCGCATCGCCGCGCCGATGATCGGCGGGATGGTTTCGTCCACGATCCTGACGCTGGTGGTGATCCCGGCACTCTATGCGCTGGTCAAGGAGCGGGCCCTTGCGGCGGTGCCGGTAGAGTCGTCCCTATGACTTAAGGTATCCGCCAACGTATGACCATATATTTCGCACAAGAAGTAACAGGAAACCTTGCCACTTTTTAACTTAGATCAGTAAAGGTCAGATTTAAAGTACCCACGATGCGGGAAATGGAGTTATCCTGCGCACGAAATATTTGGTCGGGCAATCACGACAGTCTGAGGGGAGGGAAATATGTTTGCTACATCATTAGCGATACGCCGTCGAATTCTCGGCACCGGGGCACTGGTGGCCGGTATTTTCGGCTTCATCGCGACGCTGCTACCAATCGATTCGATTGCCTTGCCGCTATTTGCGAGACAGACCGGCCAGAACTGCGTGTCCTGTCATGCCGGCGGCCAGTTCCCCGAACTGACGCCTTACGGGCGCAAATTCAAGCTGACCGGCTACACCATGGGCGAACGCGCCACAGTACCTCTTGCTTTAATGGGTGTTGTTTCTTCGACACGGATCGACAACACTTCGACCGGGGTCGCAAGTACCGATTTCCCCAGCAACGGCAAGCTTGAATTCACCACGATGAGTGTCCTTTGCTGCGGCAAGATCACCGACAACCTCGGTGTCTTCGCGCAATGGACCTACGACGTCTACGATCACCAGAATGATCAAAACCGCTGGGTCGCTTTGCCGCACATCGACCAGTTCGACATGCGCTACGCCGATCGCTTCATCGATGCCAACCGGGACCTGATCTTCGGCGTGTCTTTGAATAACAATCCGACCGTCAGCGACGTCTGGAATACGCACAACAACGCCTTCACACCGGTGCCAACCTATGTACCGGCAGCCAACTCTGTTGCGACTTATGCTGGCGCCGTTCCAATGGATGTAGCGGCACCATATCTGGAAGGAGAAGGCCAGATGGCCGGGGGACTTACGGCTTATGCCTTCCTGAACAACAGCATTTACGCGGAAATCGGCTTTTACCGGAACGTCCGCGGCGCGCTGTCCTTCATGAATGCGTCCCACTATGACGCCATCGGCTATCCGAGCAAGATGCAGGGTTCCAACCCCTATTGGCGGCTCGCCTACAACAAGGACTGGGGTGCCAATAGCGCCATGATTGGCCTGCATGGCATGAATGCGGATGTGTACAGCGACCCCACCAATACCGGCAGTTCTATCGTGAAGTTCCGCGACGTCGGCATTGACGGTCAGTACCAGTACATCCTCGATCCGCATGTCGTCACGGCGATGTTCAGCTATACACATGAAAAGCAGAGCTATCCGACTGACCAGCTTGGAATCCTGGCCGACAATGCGTCCAACAAACTCGACTATCTGCGGTTGAAGGGCACCTATGTTTACCAGGCCAAGTATGGGGCTGCATTGGCCTACACCAGCGCCAAGGGCAGCAATGATCCAACCCTGTGGGGCAGCGTTAGCGGCGTAACCGATTCCCGCTTGTGGGCGCCGGAAGTTTTCTGGATGCCGGTCCAGTATGTTCGCGTCGGTCTCCAGTATTACAAGTGGACCCAATTCAATGGGGCCAAGACCAACTACGACGGGAATGGCCGCAACGCCAGCGACAACAACTCGCTCTTCTTCTACGTCTGGGGCGCCTACTAACACTCGAACCGATTTGATGAACGACACAACTTCGTCATTCGCATTGCGAACTTTGGAGAGCACGATGCAAAGAATTTCGGTAACTCTGGTGATGGCGCTGGCCGTTTTCGGCGCAGCATGTACCAACCTCGAGCGCTCGCGCGATCTCGCCAATCCGGCGATCCCGCCGGCGGTGACCGCCGTGCAAGTCTGTTCCAACTGTCATGGTGTCGACGGTAATTCGGTTTCCCCGAACTTCCCGCGATTGGCCGGGCAGCAAGAAGCCTACATCGTCGCGCAGCTGGAAAACTTCCGCAGCCATAACCGTTCCGACCCGGCCGGTTACGAATACATGTGGGGCATCGCCCGCCACCTCACCGACGACCAGATCAAGGGTTTGGGTGAGTATTACAGCAAGCAGATTCCCAAACCGATTGGCCAGGTCGATGCCAAGCAGCTGGCGCTGGGCAAACAGATCTTCGAGCAGGGCGTACCAGACAAGGAGACCGCTCCTTGCATGGCTTGCCATGGTCCGGACGCAGCCGGCCTGGCGACCTTCCCGCGCCTGGCCTGGCAGCATCAGGATTACCTCCTGAAGCAACTGCACGTGTTTCAAGACACCGAAGGACGCCCCGGAACACCGATGAAGCAGATCACGCATTTGCTCACCCATCAGGAAATGGAGTCTGTCGCCGGTTACCTGCAGGCTTTCCCGATGTCGGTAGGAAAGTGAACTTCGATGTCCAAGAACAGCATGCCCGTTCATGACAATTCAGTAGCCACGTCGGCACAGAAGTCGCTGGCGGGCGCAATGGAGGCTCCAATGAAAAGATTGTTCGCCGTTTTAGCAATGTCCTCTGCCTTGATCGTGCCGGCCCATGCCGCGCTCGAGAAGTACACGATGGATGCCGAATATACCGTTCCGCAATTCGAGGTCGCCCATCTGGGTTTCAGCACCCAGCACGGCCGCTTCAACAAGACCAGCGGCAAGGTCACGCTCGATCTGGCCGCCAAGCTTGGCAGCGTCGATTTCATCATCGATACCCGTTCGCTCGACATGGGCTCGGCGGCATGGTCCAGCCATCTTTCCGACGAAGGATTGTTCAACGTCAAGAAATATCCGAGCATGAATTTCAAATCGGATCGGCTGATCTTCGATGGCAGCAAAGTTGTCGCCGCAGAAGGCCATTTCACCATGCTCGGCGTCACCAAGCCGCTCAAGGTGAATGTTGTCGGCTTCCAGTGCGCGACCAATCCGCTCAACAAGAAATCGATGTGCGCCGGCGACATTTCGGCCACCATCAAACGCTCGGAATTCGGTTTGACCAAATACATCCCCGCGGTCAGCGACGAGATCAAGATCAGCGTGCCGGTCGAAGCCTACAAAGACTGAGATTATTTTCAGCGGATTTTGAAAAGGGGTTGCAGCAATGCAACCCCTTTGCTATTTCTGCGGTCTGACTCGACTTCAAACTTGACCATGACGCCATGATGCAAGCCAGACTAATGACCTTCTTCCTGACGATATGCTTGGCCGTCAGCTTTGCTTCGCCTGCTCTAGCCGGCAACCCTGGCAGCCTAGCTTGCTACCACGCGGCCGACCAGGTTGACTGTTTCCTCGGCAAGGCCAGCACAACTTTCGAGCGGGTCAAGGACACCGCGGGACGGGCCGACGCAGCGGCAGAATTGCTCTACACGCTGGCGGTGCTCGGTGCTGAAAATGACCGACTGCTGCAGCAGGCCATGACTCTGGCAAGCCAGCCGCCGCTTGCGCCATACCGTGAAATGGCATTGTTGTATGCCATCGACCTCTATCATTTTTCACTTGAGTCGCCGCTTGCAACAGCATCTTATGCCGCCGCCACGGCGCGCTTCGCAGCACTGGAAAGCTCGCTGCAAGGGCACGATCTTCTCGATCTCTACATCGGCGCCTGCTCGATGGTTGGCTGGGAAGACGACTTTCTCGGACGCTGGGGCGATTTCCTGCCAGACAATTGCAATGAGGAGAAACTGTTGGCGCTGAACCTGGAGAGCGACTACGACCGTGCCTGGCTGCTGGCCATGATGCCAGTCGCAGCAACGGTTGCCGGCGATCGCGACAGCTACGTGCGCAATGCTGGAATCGCATTGTCATGGCTGGAGCAGGCAAGAAAACAAGCTGCACGATCGAGAAATCTCGACCAGCGGAATTCTATCGACAGCATGGGTGCCGTGATGCAATCGCTGAACGCCACGTCGCTTGATATTTTCGACCAGCCCGATAGTGCCAGCGAGGCGATCAACCAAGCGCTACGCTACGTGCACAACCTAGAACAGCATGGCGGCATCTCCGGCAAGACAACGCCATTGCGGCGAACCCTTGCCGAAGCGCTGTACAAGGCTGGGCGCGACAGGGAAGCCAAGACACTCATGAAACAAATGCTCGCGCGCATCGACAAGGATCCGCAAGGGAAGCGGGTTCCGTTGGCAGAACAGGTCGCCATACTGGCCCTGGCCGCCAATCTTGCCGACTTTGTCGAGAGCGGCGGTGCCAACGCCGCGCCTGCCGCCGAAACGCAGAACCTGTGAATTACTGCGACAGTCGGATTGCTAAATTTGCTCGTTCCGATGAAAACCCAGCACTATTGCGGAAGGTTTGCCCCCAGTCCGACCGGTCCATTGCATTTCGGCTCGCTCGTTGCGGCTTTGGGCAGTTGCCTCGATGCCAGAGCCGCTGGGGGACGATGGCTGTTGCGCATCGAGGATATCGACCTGACGCGCTGCCCGTCACAAAATGCCTATGAAATAATTCGGGTCTTGTCTGCCTTCGGTTTCGAATGGGATGGCGAACCACTTTGGCAGAGTTGTCGTAGCGATGCCTATCGCGCTGCGTTCGATAAATTGCTCGCCGCCGATGCCGTTTTTCCCTGCGCCTGCAGTCGCCGCGAGGTCGCCGATTCGGTAACGACATCAGCATCCGCAGCGGCTCCTCAATTTGTGTCGGCGGCGGACGGCGCTCCGGTGTATCCCGGCACTTGCCGAAAAGGACTGCCGGCAGGGCGAACAGCGCGTTCCTGGCGCCTGCGCGTCGGCGATGCGTTTGTTGGCTTCTCCGACCGTCTGCAGGGCAGAGTCGAACAGCATATCGGCCGAGAGGTGGGGGACTTTGTTCTGCTGCGCGCCGACGGCTATTTCGCTTACCAGCTGGCAGTGGTCGTCGATGATGCAGAACAGGGCATCACCGACGTCGTCCGCGGCGCTGACCTGCTCGACTCGACAGCGCGGCAAATATTGTTGCAGCAGCATTTGGCTGTGCCGCAGCCGCGCTATGCGCACCTGCCGATCGCCGTCACCAGGACTGGTGAAAAACTCTCGAAACAAACCGGGGCAAACGCGCTTGAAATCGCCCAGGCGGTGCCGACACTATTCGCCGCGTTGGAATTTCTCGGCCAATCGCCAGCACCGGAACTGGCACGCGCCTCAGTTGGTGCGGTATGGAAGTGGGCACGGGAAAACTGGCGGATCGACGCCGTGGCGCGGGTTCGTGCGCTGCAAGCGCCCGGCGAATCGAGCAGCCAGGAAAGCGCTGTTGGAGGGCGCCGCTGACCATCGATATCGGCACATATTGCGCTCTCCTTGCCGACCAGAATTTGCCGCACACTTTCGTCACTGCCGGCGTCCGTATCCGGCGAGCCCGATCATCAGCCGCACCAAGCCATAGGCCGTCCAGTTCAGGCCGCGCATGAACGAGGACTTTCGTTTCCATTGGTCGCGTTTCACCGCCACGGCGCCGCTGTCCATAGCGTTCTGCAGACTGCTTCGCAAGGCTGCGGCGAAGTTGGCGTCGCGCACCACCACATTGGCTTCTCGGGCCATCAGCAAGCTGAACGGGTCGATGTTGCTTGATCCGACAGTTGCCCAGCGGCCATCGATGACGGCGACCTTGGCGTGTAGAAAGCTGCGGTGGTACTCGAACAATTCAATGCCCGAATCGAGTAGCACGCCGTACAGTGCCCGAGCCGCATAATGCAATAGTAGGTACTCGACCCGGCCTTGCAGCAGCACAACCACGCGAACGCCGCGGCCAGCTGCCTGCATCAAGGCGTGCCGAAAGCGCAAGCCAGGAAGGAAATAGGCGGTAGCGAGAACGATCTCATGGCTGGCAGCGGCGATGGCTTCCAGATAACTATCCTCAATATCGCGGCGATGGCGCAGATTGTCGCGGGTGACGAAGGCGGCTGTCATGTCGCCGCAGGGCGCTATCGAAGGCAGCTGCAAAGGCGATTCGCCAAAACGGTGGCGAAAACTGGCCCAGCGCACCAAGCCCCAGAGTTCATGGACCGACTTGTGGATGGCTTCGAGCAGGGGTCCTTCGACGCAAACGGCATAATCGTAGCGCGGCGGTACTTGGCCCGGCGTATTTTTGTCGTCGATCACGTTGATGCCACCAACAAAGGCAATGCGTCCGTCGATCACCGACAGTTTGCGATGCAACCGGCGCAGGCGGTGGCGGCGTAGGCGAAATGTCGACAAATCCGGCCGGTATACCAGCACTTCAACACCCGCCTCAGCCAATGACGCACCGAACACCTTCATGAAATCCCGCGAGCCGAATCCGTCAACCAGCAGCCGGACGCCGACGCCGCGGCGGGCGGCACGTGCCAAAGCATTCGCGATAGCCAGGCCCGTGGGATCGTTGGCAAAGATGTAGGTTTCGAGATGGACTTCGGTAGCGGCAGCGTCGATCGCTGCAATCAGCGCCGGAAAATATTCGGTCCCGGTCTCCAGCAGCGTGATGCGATTGCCCTGTTGAAAATCGATTCTCACGTGACGTTGGTGGTGCTGTCGATGCCGACGAGCTGCGCCGACAAAGCCGCATGATCGGAGATTTTCGACCACGGCCAACCGTGATGCACCTCGCTGCGCTCGACCCGGAAGCCGCGGACGTAGATGCGGTCGAGGCGAAACAGGGGCAGCCCGCTAGGGAAGCTGCGCGGCGGCCCGCCACCGCTGATTCCACCGAATACTTCGGTCAGATCGAGCCGCTCCGCCAGGAGATTGTGGGCACGATTGCGCCAGTCGTTAAAGTCACCGGCGATGATCAGCGGCGCGTCTCCGGGAACGATTTCCTCAAGCCGGTCAGCGAGGGAGGCCATCTGCCGGCGTCGCGAGCGACCAAACAATGACAGGTGCACACAGACGCAATGCAAAGGCGCCGTGAGCTGCGGCACTTCCAGTGCGCAATGCAGCAAACCGCGTCGCTCAAAGCGCAAATGGGTCACGTCCTGATTGTGCGCATCCATGATGGGGAAGCGCGACAGGATGGCGTTGCCATGATGGCCATGGTCATAGGCCACGTTGCGCCCGTAGGCGGTGTTGTCCCAAACGTTCTCGGCGAGAAATTCGTGTTGCGGCGCGTCGGGCCAATCCTCATGCTGCTCGGCGTGCACCAGATGCATGCCTTGCACTTCCTGCAGAAAGACGACATCAGAATCCAGTTGGCGCAATCCTTCGCGCAACTCGTGGATCACCATCCGGCGATTAAACTGGGAAAAGCCCTTGTGGATGTTGTAGGTCGTGACCCGGACGGTCGCCGAGTCCGCTGTATTCATCGCCGCTGGCCGCTCAGGAGACGCTAAGCATGCGCTCCAGCGCTATCCTGGCCAGCGCCGCTTCATGGGCTGGCACGCTGATTCGATTGACGACATTGCCCGCGGCGAGATTCTCCAGGCACCAGGCCAGATGCTGCGGGTCGATCCGTTGCATGGTCGAGCACATGCACACTGTCGGCGACATGAATTGCACGGTCTTGCCTTCCGCCTTCACGTCACGGGCAAGGCGATCGACCATGTTGAGTTCGGTACCGACCAGCCAACGGGTATTCGGCGCACCTTCCTTGACCGTGCGCAGGATGTACTCGGTCGAACCGACAAAATCGGACTGGCGACATACCTCGAAACTGCATTCAGGATGGGAAATGACCAAGCCATCCGGATGCTGGTTGCGGAAACGCAGGATGTGCGCCGGCTGAAACATCTGGTGTACAGCGCAGTGTCCCTTCCAAAGGAGAATTTTCGCGTGGAGTATCTGCTCGGGGCGCAGGCCGCCCAATTCCAGATCCGGATCCCATACCAGCATGTCTTCGAGCGGAATGCCTTTCTTGTGACCGCTCCACCGCCCAAGGTGCTGATCGGGAAAGAACAACACTTTTTCTCGCCGGCTCAACGCCCAATCGAGAATCTTCGACGCATTGCTGGAGGTGCAGACAATGCCACCATGCTCGCCGCAAAAAGCCTTGAGGTCAGCCGCGGAGTTGATGTAGGTGACCGGCGTGATGGCCTGCTCCAGGTCGAGAACCTCGGCGAGTTCGCGCCAGCAGCGTTCGACCTTGGCGAGGCTGGCCATGTCGGCCATCGAACAACCGGCGGCGAGGTCAGGCAGGATGGCTATCTGCTCAGGCTTGGACATGATGTCGGCCACTTCCGCCATGAAGTGAACGCCGCAGAAGATGATGAATGCGGCATCAGTCTGTGCAGCCAACCGCGACAGTTGGAGCGAATCGCCGGTGAGGTCGGCATGCTGATAGACATCGGCACGCTGGTAGTGATGGCCGAGTATGACGGCGCGCTTGCCCAATTGACTGCGCGCAGCACCGATGCGCTCCTGGGCGTCGGTATCGGCGAGGGAATTGAATCGGTCGAAGCTGATGGTGGCGACTTGCATGGCAAATTCCGCTAACGAAAACGGGGCAAATCAGGAACAGTGCCGGGGTTCAGCTTTGCGTCCAGGGCAAGCCGTGATATCGCCAACCGCCGACGAGGTTACGCCGTCCGCCGGCGTCCTTGTCGCCCTCGAAACCCTCAAGCACGTTGTAGCAATCGACAAAGCCGGCCTCGCTGGCAGCCTTGGCGGCCGAGTTCGAGCGGATGCCGCTGCGACAGATGAACATCAGCAAGGATTCGTGATTCACGGAATGGCGGAGCAGTTCGAGAAACTGCGGATTTGGCTTGTTGCCCGGATAGCTCTGCCACTCGATTTCAATAGCCTGCGGGATGCGTCCGACCCAGTCCAGTTCGGCGCGGGTGCGCACGTCGACGAGTTTGGCGCCAGGCGCCAACTGCCATATTTCATGCGCTTCCTTGGGCGTCAGCGCGCCCTCATAAGCAAGCTTCAAATCGTGTGCGCGGTGCTGCGCAAGTTGCAGAATTTCAGTTAGGCGGCCCATGATGTACGGTGCAAGTTGAGTGATCGGTGGCTGATACAATGCCGATTCTTCGAGAGTATAGGCCATGTCCACGCAACACTCGCACTCTCACTCTTCGCGCAGCACCGTCGAGCCCGGCGATCCCCAACGCTATAAAGAGGCGCAGAAGGTCACCTGGGTCAGTGTTGCCGTCAACATTTTGCTCAGTGTTGCGCAGATCGGCATCGGCCTGCTGACCCACGCACAAAGCCTGGTCGCGGACGGCTTTCATTCGCTTTCCGATTTGCTCGCCGATGTCTTGGTGTTGTTTGCCAACTTTCATAGCCGTGATCCAGCTGACGAGCGTCATCCATACGGCCACCAGCGAATTGAAACGGCCGCTTCTCTGGCGCTGGGTTTGCTTCTGGCCGGCACCGGTGCGGCCATCCTTTGGTCGGCAGGCACCCGCCTGCAGCATCTCGACGAATTACCGGCGGTCTCTCAACTCGCCCTGTGGACAGCCTGCGCTTCGCTGCTGGCGAAGGAAGGGCTGTTTCGCTACATGTTGTTCGTGGCCGAACGGCTACGCTCGCCCATGTTGGTCGCCAACGCCTGGCACTCCCGCTCCGATGCAGCGTCTTCTCTGGTCGTGGCGGTAGGCATCGGCTGCAGCCTGCTCGGCTATCGATTCCTTGATCCGGTGGCGGCCATCATTGTCGGTTTCATGATCGCCCACATGGGTGTGAAGTTCACCTACGAGGCGATGCAGGAACTCATCGACACGGGAATCCCTCAAGAAGAACTCGACCGCATTCGCGCCACGCTGGGCCAGACACCGGGTGTCGTCGATCTGCACGATTTGCGCACCCGCCGCATGGCACACAAGATCTTGATTGACGCGCACATCCAGGTCGACGGGCGCATCAGTGTGTCCGAGGGACATCGCATCGCCGAGCATGCCCGGGCCAGAACGCTGCGTGAGAACCCAGAGGTGCTGGATGTGCTGGTCCATGTCGATCCGGAAGATGATCTGGAACCCGGCCTACGCGGGGCCCACCTGCCCGACCGGGACGCCCTGTCAGATCATCTCCGAACGTTGCTCGGCGACGACGTGCCGCAGTTCGAGCGCATGGTTTTGCATTACCTTGGCAACACCGTCGAAGCGGAAATATTCCTCGCACCGGACGCCGGCTCCGACACAACCCGACTAGCGACAATCCAGACGCGGTTGGCGGAGCGCGTGCCAGAGGATCCCTATTTCCGTCAAATCAGTGTTAATTGTCGGATTTCACCAAAATAGTGCATAGCTGTCAGGTTTTGCATCAACTTGGTGCAAAACCTGATCGAATGGAGCGAAGGATCGGGCTGTGGCACAATGATATTGTTTCTTCCGTTCATTGGCACAAAACCTGCTTGAATGACTCCAGAATTTTGCTGCACCATCGCCGGACCCTACGCAGACCCGTGCCTGCCTTCACATTAACCGTTAGGAGAGCTACCCCATGTCGCCTCAAGAAGTTCTGCAACTGATCAAGGACAAGGAAGTCAAGTTTGTCGACTTCCGTTTTACCGATACCCGCGGCAAGGAACAGCACGTCGGTGTCCCCGCCAAGGTGGTCGGTGCCGACAAGTTCGAAGACGGCCACGCTTTTGACGGCTCCTCGATCGCCGGCTGGAAAGGCATCCAGGCCTCCGACATGTTGCTGATGCCGGATCCGGCGACGGCCTACATCGATCCGTTCATGGACGAGACCACGCTGATCCTGACCTGCGACGTGGTCGAACCGTCCGACGGCAAGGGCTACGATCGCGATCCGCGCTCCTTGGCCAAGCGTGGCGAAGCCTATCTCAAAAGCAGCGGCATCGGCGATACCGCCTTCTTCGGTCCCGAGCCCGAGTTCTTCATTTTCGACTCGGTCGAATGGTCGGTCGACATGTCCGGCTCCTACAGCAAGGTGTTCTCCGAAGAAGCTGCCTGGGCGTCTGCAGAGAAATTCGATGGCGGCAACACCGGCCACCGCCCTACCGTCAAGGGCGGCTACTTCCCGGTTCCGCCGGTCGACAGCCTCAACGACATCCGCGCCCAGATGTGTCTGGCGCTGGAAGCCTGTGGCGTCGAAGTCGAAGTTCATCACCATGAAGTTGCCACCGCCGGACAGTGCGAAATCGGCACGATGTTTGGGCCACTGGTGCGCCGCGCCGATCAGACCCAGGTGTTGAAATACATCGTTCACAACGTTGCCCACAGCTATGGCAAGACGGCGACCTTCATGCCCAAGCCCATCGTCGGCGACAACGGTTCCGGCATGCACGTTCACCAGTCAATCTGGAAGGACGGCAAGAACCTCTTTGCCGGCAACGGCTACGCAGGGTTGTCTGAAACGGCGCTCTATTACATCGGCGGCATCATCAAGCATGCCCGTGCGCTGAACGCCATCACCAACCCGGGTACCAACTCCTACAAGCGCCTGGTCCCCGGCTTCGAAGCCCCGGTCAAGCTGGCTTACTCGGCCCGTAATCGTTCGGCATCGATCCGTATTCCGTTCGTCACCTCCGACAAGGCGCGCCGTATCGAAGTGCGTTTCCCGGATCCGACCTGCAACCCGTATCTGGGTTTTACCGCGATGATGATGGCCGGTCTCGATGGCATTCAGAACAAGATTCACCCCGGCGATCCCGCCGACAAGAATCTGTACGACTTGCCGCCGGAAGAAGATGCGAAGATCCCGACCGTCTGTTCGTCGCTTGACCAGGCGCTCGGCTATCTCGACAAGGATCGCGAGTTTCTGACGCGCGGCGGTGTCTTCTCCAACGAGATGATCGACGCCTACATCGAGCTGAAGATGGAGGAAGTCACGCGCTTCCGCATGACCACGCACCCGGTCGAATACGACATGTATTACAGCCTGTAAGATCGTCGCTGCCGAAGACCCGTAAGCGCGGGTCTTCGGCGGTTGATCCGGGTTATTCAATGGACGGGCAGTGCCCGTCTTTTTTCGTCTACCGGGCGCGTATGCTATTGTCCAAGAATCCTTTTTGAGTTCGACGCCATGACTATGCGACTGACGACTCCGCTTCTTGCCTTGCTACTCTCGGTGGCAGGTACCGCGAATGCCGATACCTTGTACAAATGCACTGACGACTCAGGCGTCGTGCTCTATACCAACCAGAAAGGGACCGGCAAGAACTGCACCGTGTTGTCCAACGATCAGGCGATCTCGAGCGTACCGGGATCCCGTGGCGCAACACGGAATGCGTCACCCAGCGACTTCCCCAAAGTGAATGGCGAGACCCAGAAAAACCGCGATGGCGATCGCCGCAAGATCCTCGAGCAGGAATTGGCTACGGAGCTGCAAAATCTTGACAAGGCAAGGAAGGATCTGGCCGAACAGGAGTCGATCCGCAACGGCAACGAACAGAACTATCAACGGGTACTCGATCGGCTGCAACCTTTCAAGGATGCCGTCGCCTTGCACGAGCGCAATATCGACGCGCTTCGCCGCGAACTGGGTAATCTGAAATAGCATCGACTGCGCCAGGGTTTCGCGCACGGTTTTTGCTGAACTCATCAGCATGACCCTGCCCGACCGCAACCTCGCCGTAACCGCCTTCGCTGGTCTCGACCTACTCTCCTCGGCAGTGGTCCTGCTTGATGCAAATTGGCTGGTACGCCACGTCAACCCAGCGGCAGAAAACCTGTTCGAGATCAGCCAGCGGCTCCTGCTCGGCAAGACGTTGCAGGCGATCATCGGCGACATTACCGAACTGACGGCGGCGATCGATAGTGCACTGAAGAACAACTGGAGCTACACCAGCCACAATATCAGCGTGCCGCACGGCGGCACCGAGCCATTGCGAGTCGACTGCACCGTAACTGCGGTGGAATCGAATGGCATGCGCGTGTTGCTGGAGTTTCGACCGATCGACCAGCAGCTCAGAACCATCCGCGAAGAGCGCTTGCGCGAGCAACAGCAAGCCAGCCGCGAGCTGATCCGCAACCTGGCGCACGAAATCAAGAATCCCTTGGGTGGCATTCGTGGCTCGGCACAGCTTCTGGAGCGCGAGCTGCGGACATTGGCGAATGCGCCGCAGCTGAAAGAATATACCCAAGTCATCATCAATGAGGCCGACCGTCTGCAGGATCTGATGCACCGCCTGCTGTCGTCGCACCGCATGATGCAACCGGCACTGGCCAGTATTCATGAAATCCTGGAAAGGGTGCGGCGCCTCATTCATGCCGAATATATCGATGTGCGTGTACGACGCGACTATGACTTGTCCTTGCCCGACCTCACCGGCGATCGCGAGCAACTGATTCAGGCAATCCTCAACGTCGCCCGCAATGCCGCTCAGGCCATGAAGGGGAAAGGCGAAATCATCTTCCGCACGCGCGCCCGACGGCAGGTCACCCTGGCCAAGAAGCGCCACCGCCTGGCTCTTGAACTGCAAATCATCGACGACGGCCCCGGCATACCGGAAGAGATCCGCGACAAGATTTTCTACCCACTGGTGTCGACACGCGAGGGCGGTAGCGGCCTTGGCCTGACCTTGGCGCAAAGCTTCGTCCATCAGCATCAGGGCACCATCGAGGTCGACAGCCGGGCAGGTCAAACCTGCTTCACGATCCTGTTGCCGCTGCCCGAAGAAGCAAAAATGAGAGAGGATCAGCAATGAACCCTGTTTGGATCATCGACGACGACCGTTCGATACGCTGGGTATTGGAAAAAGCGCTGGCGCGCGAGAACATTTCATTCCGCAGTTTCGGCACCGCCGACGAGGCCATCGCCGCCCTAAGCTCGGGGGAGCAACCGCTGGTGCTGCTGTCGGACATTCGCATGCCCGGTCAGAGCGGCCTCGATCTGCTCCGTCACGTCAAGGCCAAGATCCCCGGATTGCCGGTGATCATCATGACCGCATATTCCGATCTCGATTCCGCCGTTGCGGCTTTCCAGGGCGGCGCCTTCGAGTATTTGCCCAAGCCTTTCGACGTGGATCAGGCCGTGGATCTGGTTCAACGCGCCATCGAACAGAGCGAGCACCAGAATGGTGCGGTAGAAACCTCGAGCATCACGCCGGAGATTCTCGGCAAGGCCGCAGCCATGCAGGAAGTATTTCGCGCCATCGGCCGGCTCTCGCAATCGCATGCGACCGTGTTGATCAACGGCGAATCCGGCACCGGCAAGGAACTCGTCGCCCGCGCCTTGCACCGGCACAGCCCGCGTCGCGATGCACCCTTTATCGCCATCAATACCGCGGCCATTCCCCGTGACCTGCTCGAGTCGGAACTGTTCGGCCATGAGCGCGGCGCCTTTACCGGCGCCAACACGCAGCGCCGCGGTCGCTTCGAACAAGCCGAAGAAGGCACCTTGTTCCTTGACGAAATCGGTGACATGCCATCTGAATTGCAGACACGGTTGCTGCGGGTCCTTTCCGACGGAAACTTTTACCGGGTCGGCGGCCACCAGCCGGTCAAGGCCAACGTCCGCGTCATCGCTGCCACGCATCAGAATCTTGAGGAGCGAGTCCGTCTTGGCCTGTTCCGCGAAGATCTCTTTCATCGCCTCAATGTGATTCGCTTGCGCCTGCCCAGTTTGCGCGAACGGCGCGACGATATACCGCTGCTGGCCCGGCACTTCCTGGCCAAGAGCGCGCAAGATCTCGGCGTCGAAGCCAAACGGCTCTCCGACTCGGCCCTCAAGACATTGCAGACGCTGGATTTTCCAGGCAATGTCAGACAGCTTGAGAACCTCTGCCATTGGCTGACCGTCATGGCTCCCGGGCAAAACGTCGAGGCTGCCGATCTGCCTCCGGAACTGCGCGAGCAGCCAGGTCGCGACCAGCCGGCGAACTGGCTGGAAGCGCTGGGCGGGGAAACCGACCGATTGATCGCAAGTCATCCTGGCCAGGTTTTCGAAGAACTGACTCGGGCCTTTGAAAGCGTGCTGATTCGCCGCGCACTGGTGGCCACCGGCGGCCGCCGCATAGAAGCAGCGCATCTGCTCGGCATTGGCCGCAATACCATCACCCGCAAGATTCAGGAACTCCGCTTGGGCGAAGCGAAAGAGGCCCAAGATCAGGGATAATCGATCCGACCATAAAACCGGGCCGGACCTTGGCAGTTCATCACATCGATACTCCGTTCGATCTCGTCGGGCTGAGGCGCAGCCTCGATAGCCACACCTGCCGATTCGATGTCGTGGCCTTGGCTGAATGCGCTTCGACCAATGTGCAGCTGCTGGAGATGGCTGAAGCAGGCGCGCCTTCGGGCACGGTTCTGGTTGCCGAGCGACAGACTGCCGGACGCGGACGACGCGGCCGAATATGGCATTCCAGCACCGGCGACAGCCTGACTTTTTCGCTATTCTGGCGATTTCCGGAAGATAGCCGGGCGCCAAGCGCACTATCATTGGTGGTCGGCCTGGCCATTGCGCAGGCGCTGGAAAATCTTGGCGCTGGCGGCATCGCCTTGAAATGGCCCAATGACCTGCTCCATGAAAACAGAAAATTGGCGGGCATTCTCATTGAATTGCTCCCCGGCGCACCGCGCGCCGCCGTCATCGGCATTGGCATCAACCTGAGCGTGCCGGCAACCTTGCCCGAAGCGTTGAGTGAGCATGTCATTGGCCTGGACAGCCTGCTCGGCGTCATGTCGGCGCGTGAAGCCATACTTGGCGCGTTGCTGGCGGAACTGGCGAATACCTTCGATATTTATTCAGACCAAGGATTCGCCGCGTTGCGCGGCGCCTGGCAGCGTCGCCACTACTTCACGGGTCGGACGGTACGTCTGCTCTTCGATCACGCGCCTGATGTCTACGGCATTTGCGCCGGGGTGGACGAAGACGGCGCATTGCTGCTCGATATCGAAGGCATTTGCCAGCGCTTCATCGGCGGTGAAATCAGTCTGAGGCCAGCATGATCTTATGTATCGACAGTGGCAATACGCGCGTCAAGCTCGCGCTTGGCGACGCGCGCGGCTGGCAGCACCTTTGCGCGTTGCCGAAGGACTGTTTCGCGCAAGACTTGGCGGAAACGCTCGCCGACTGGCCGCGACCACAGCGTGCAATAGGCTGCAATGTCGCCGGAGCCACGGTGGCGGCAGGCATCGAGGCCATCCTCGCCAAACTGGATATTCCTCTGGCGTGGCTGCGCGGCACTGCCACGTTGGCCGGCGTGAGCAACGGCTACGATTGCCCGGACCAGCTTGGCGCCGACCGCTGGGCGGCGCTGATCGGCGCCCATCATTTGCATGCCGGGGCCAGCCTGGTCGTTAGTGCCGGCACCGCCACGACCATCGACACAATCGACGCCAATGGCGTTTTTCAGGGCGGCTTGATCCTGCCCGGCCTGACCTTGATGCGGACCTCGCTCGCCAACGCCGCTGCGCAGCTGCCCGAGGCAAGTGGCAGTTATACCGCGCTGCCGCGCAATACCGACGATGCCATCGCCAGCGGCGCCATCGAAGCGACGGTGGGCGCCATCGAGCGGATGTTCAAGCCGATTGCCGCTGAGCCAGGCGCTTCTTGCCTGCTGACCGGCGGCGCCGCCAGTGAACTTGTGCAACATCTGCGCATACCGCTGCAGCACCTCGGCGATCTGGTGCTGCGCGGTCTGATGCGGGTCGCCTGCGACTGAATCCGAAAAGCCTCGGAGACCGGCTCAGCTTGCCGGAAACACAAGCGTCCAACGCAAAGTGATTGTCGGTAGAGAATCGCACTACACGCTGTCACTCGGGTTTTTCGAGCACAATTGCCCACCCGCTCGTTTGAGGCGAAACTTGGCTTTTGAAACGACTTGATTCCGCCAATCCTCATCCTTATCGGTGTCGGCACCGTTCTCGGATTCGATATCCCGCACTCCGCCCAGCAGCAGGGAAAAGCTGCCGATTCGCTTTTTCATGATCTGTACTACGCGATGGTCGCGCGTACCGCCAAACGCTGGGTACGCAACGAGAATCGGCTTACCGGTCACAGCCGCCCAGTTATTCAGCCGTCGCAACCTTCCATTGCGCTGCACTATGCGCATCGGGCTCGGGCCAAGCTCGTAGTGGATTAGGTGACGACAGTAACGGTGCAGATCGATGCCTTCCGAGAGACGGTCGGTCGCGATCAGAACATCTGGTCCGAAAGGACTGTTGAAAATCGAGATCGCGGTATCTGGCTGTTGGTTATGGAGAAATAGTGCCTGCTCCAAGAGATTGTCGGTCGGCTTACGTTCGCAAATTCCCAGTACGCGCGAGGCGCTATTTCCGCTGGGTAGCCGTTCAAGATCTTCGCCGGGATCAAGCAAAATCCTGCTGCTCGAAGGGGACCCGATCAGCTTTTCGTAAAGCCGTTGCGCCGCCGCGGCGATTGTCTCAGGTCCATTGCCATGGCGCGGCCTAACCCGGTCCAGGGCATGGACAAGGTTCTTGGGCGCTTTTGCCGTCAGAGTTACCCACGCCCAAGTCTTGGTGCGGATCTGTTCGGAACAAAGCCAAGCAATGAAATTTATTCGCAAGCGAGCTTCGTTGCGAATCGGCTCCTTCACCGTGCCGATTTTCCGGATCAATTGTTCCCACGCTACTTGCCAGTCAGCCGCATCAGGCCCAACCTTTGACTGCGCCTCCGGCAATACAGAAGCGAGGTGCGCAGTCAGTTCCCGAGCGGTCGCATGATGGTGGCAAAACAGGACAACCTTCTCGCCTTGCTCGACGACGCATCGGACTGCCTCACCAACGGCCACCATCTTGGTGTGGGCTCGGCCCTTGCCACGAAGCCGCCCGATTACGCGAAGCTGGTGATCGACCACTGCCCGGGCAGGCTCAGGAAGCGTTTGCACTTCACTACGCAATTGCCCACGGACATCGTCGAAATGGCCCCAGCCAACATGGAAGCGCGGGTCATTGGTGGCTCTTACCGCGTCCGCATTGTGATCCTTCGCTACACGCAAGGCGCGGTCGAAGCGCAGCATTAGCTCGATTTCCATAGCGCTGGCCGACGGCACCGGGATGCACCAATCAGCGACGCTACCGAAAGCCGCGCGCTCGTTCGGCAAATCTTCGACGCCGTGACGGATGACAAACGCACCGAGCGCGGCTGTGGCCGCCTCGGCTGTTTCGGCCAAGCGCTCGGCTACACCGTCAAGGTTCCGCGTCGTGCTGCCCGAATAGAGATTGTCCAGGGCGTTACTGAATTTCTTGACAGGAGCCGACGCGGATTGTCCGTCAATCATGGCCAGCATACGGGTTAGCTCCAACAGGTCGATGCTAAAGGGCGTGGCGGTCAGAATCAGCACCCGTCCAAAGTTTTTGCGGTTCTTGTGCAGATTTTGCGCAAAAACGCTACCTTCTCCCTTGGCACGATGCGCTTCATCGACGATCAGCAGATCGCAGTCGAGCACCGAGTCAGTTGCGGCGTAGGAATGCTTAGCCACCTGGATCGTGCCGGCTGTAAGGCGGCGGACGCGGCCGGCCTTGACGCGGCGCGCGTCTGCTTCGAGTCGCGGAGCGCATTTGCGCAGTAATGGCACATGCGCACGTATTTCTTCCACCCAGCGCCGCGCCATCACATCGTTGGGCGCCAGGATACGCACGCGCTTGCCCGCGCAGGCCACAACCCAGGCCACCAGCGCCGCCACCGTGGTCTTGCCCAAACCCACATCGTCGGCCAACAGGATGCCATGCCTCGCCTCGATTCCATGGCTGCCGTTGAGTCGAGCCAGGATGTCACGCGCCGTCAGGAACTGCCGCCGCGTGCTCGCCAGTGCGAGATTGCCGCCACTATCCGAACTGGCCGCGACGTAGCGATCCGGCGCATTGAGAAACTGCCATTGATTGGCGTGCAGCCCGAGCGTTTCGACGGCAGTCACGCGTCCTCCGAAAAAAACTTGAGCCGGATTGCGAGTTCCTCGGCCGCGAGTGTGGCACCGAGCGCGTTCACCTGTTTGGGGGCGCCTTCACGCTCGGCTTGTCGCTTGAATGCCTCAATCAGCAATTCACCGTCGCGGCGCACTGCTTGTCGCTCGAACGCGCGCAACTCGCCCATCGCCGCGATGCGCATACGCGCCACCCAGTTGTCGACAACCTGCAAATGCTGGCGCGCCAGCACGAATGCGGCCACCGCATAGCTGTCGGGTTGACGATGTCGCCCTTCCCCGTTACCCGTTACAACTTTCCGTTCGTTTACGCTTTCCGCGTCCGAGTCCAAGTCATCCGCCGCCCGCCCACCATATGCTTCGAATAGAAGCTCATCCCGCATTGTCTGAACGGTATCCGGATCGACTCCGTCCGGGATAGAGGTTTCTCTTTCCCGTGACGGCCGGTCGTCGAAGATTGGAACGTTGAGCGTTTCCTTCCCACAGGCGAGCAGCACCGACATGGGCTGGCGGCCGGCATCTGTCCAAGGCAAGCGCATACGATAGAGGCTGCTTTCGGCATCGGGGCGCGGCCATTTGTCGATTGGCACATCAATGCCTCTACAGCAAATTTTGCCGCTCAATACTGCGCCGTTTGCGCACCGACAGGCTAACTCGACAACCTTGCCGTTCCACTTCGCGGTAGCCCACAGGATCATCGCCGTGAAGCGGTTCTGCTCCTCCACTGTGGTTGCGATTTCGCTCGTATCGACGAACGGTTCGAGTCGATCGAAAGGCCATTCCGCAAGGTCGACGCACACGCCGAGCTCGAAGTTGTCGATATCAAGCCCGCCGTTCGCTCGTGCGCGCCCCCAAGCCGCCACGCTGAAGTTGGCCGAAGTGAGCAACAGTCGGCGGGCGTTGCCGCGCCTCAAGAGATAAAGCTTGGCATGGTTCCAGCGCGGATCGGTCGACCGATGTTTCGCATGAAAATGATCGGTGTTGCGCTCATCGCCCAAGACATGGCGCAGGTTCAGCACGGTGGCCTTGGCATTGGTCAGCGTTCGCAAGCTTGCTTCCGGCAGCAGCCAAGAACGTGCCCACGGATGCTTCCAGTCGATCCAAATCAATTGCAGCCGGCGTGGCACACTTTCGAGGTTGGCACACCAGTGCTGCAGCGACTCCGAGTTCCATGTACCGACGTAGGGGCTTAGAATCGAGGCGCCAACGTTACCCCGTCCCGGCGGGGCAATCCCGCGCAGGCCAGCCGCACCCCATGGTGTGCGGCGCAAGTCACTTGCTGAATGCTTGCCCGGCACGCTGGCAAGGAATGTCGCATTAGCTGGAGCTTCCGCGCGACCCAAGAGATCGAGGTATGCATCGAGGTTTGCCTCGTTACCCGTCGATGCCGCCAACGCACGAAGGAATTCTGGCAGCACGCCCCAGCCGGCGAGACGCGTCTTGCTAGGTTGGGGATATAGATCGAGACAAACTCGCCATGCTGCCTGGATTTGGCCCTTGAACGCCGATCGTGTCAGATTGGCGGACGACACCACGATTTCCAGGCGTTCGCTGACCTCGCCGTCTGCCGCTCCCCAGTACAGCAACCACAGTTTTGAGTGCTGCACAGCCTTGCTCTGACAGCCCACGGTCAGACGGCGAATCGAATGCCATATCCACTGATAAGCTAAGCTTTCCAGACTCTGCTCATCGCGAACGGTCGACGACACCACCGTCACCTGCCCATGCATCTGCTTGAGACGGGCGTCGAGTTCGAGCCAGAAATACTGCACTTCCCTGCCATCTCCCTGTGGCTCATGTTCGAGCTTCAGCAGCATGGGCAGCAAGTGTTCGACCAGCATCCGCTCGTCGGAATGCTCATAGCTTGTCAATAGCGCCGCCTTGAGCCTGGCGCCCGAAGGCGCGTCGGAATTTAGCAGGGATTCCCAGCCCAATTCTCCCTTACTCGCGCCCTTACTCATTGTCATCCTCGTCCGCGCCCGCTTCTTCGTCGTCGGCACGCGCGTCGTCGAGCAGGGCGCGGGGCATTCTGCCGACGACTCCGCACTGAACGGCAAGTCGACAGAGCGACCAAAGGCGAAAACCGTAGCGCGAAGAATTACGACTACCTTGTAGCGAGCGCGCTTCGACGCGACCGTCGAGCAAGCTAAACCAGCGCAGTCCGCCTCCGCAAATCTGATGATGTTCGATCAAGGCGCCCAGGCATTTCACCGGCGCGGGATCGCGCATGGCGCCGGCAAGGCGGCTCGCGCTGCCCACATGCCGAATATCGGGTGAATCGGTTTTCTCCCAAGCCTGCGCGGCATCGAATAATTCGCGGCACACAGGTTTCACCCTCGGATGCCGAGCAATATCGGCAAGCGCAACATCCGGACTGCCTCCCAAAACCTTTGCGACAAGATCCATCGCCTCCATGCCCGCATCCGCCAAGCGCGAAAAGCGCGGCAATGCGGCGATGACTGGGTCGTCGGCAAACACGTCCGCCAAGTACTCACAGATCCCGATGTGGGTAGGTGCCTTCGCCGTAACCAGCGCTCTCGCCACCGCCTTTCGTCTAGCTCCGCGTGGGTCTTCGCCAAACACAAGCGGCACGAGCAAGGATGCCTCGGGTAGTTTGGCGAACTCGTTACGCGGGCGGGGTAATGTCTTGCCATCGGCTTGACGACCGCCCTCGCTGAAGTTTGGCCATTGCTTCAGCCACCATTGGTCTTCTTTGCTTCGCGCGCGCTTGGCAGAAACCGAGAGATCGATGTCGCCGTTATCTTGCAAGCGCCAGGCAGGGCGTGCTTCCTTGAGAAAGCTGTCGAGCCATTGCGCCAAGTGCTGCGCCGCCGGGCCTAGTGTCCAGCCGTCGCCGAGCAACGTCATGCCTGGCCACTTACGGAACGCGAGTCGGTATCCACCATACATTCCCGTTTGCCGATAAGCGCGGAACTGGGCATCGCTCATGCCAAACCGGTTGGGTTTCATTCCGTGGTCGATGTACCAAGGCCTGACTCGACGTATGCCGTTAAGCGAGCGCCTTGACCAATCATCAGGAACCAACGCGACGGTTCTCGCAACCCACATTAGTTCGAGCGGACGCAACCAGTCATAGCGGCGGCGCTGGTCGATCCGCGTCTCGAGCGAGCGGCCGCCACTGGCATCAAAGGCTTCTTGCGAACGCGCCAAGCACCAGGCGAGAATCGTTACCCAGCGCCCGTCGCGTATCCGGTTGCTCAGGTCGGGAGCAACGGCCTCGGCGAACTGGTCGGTAAGCGCTCGCAGACCGAGCGCATCACCACGCCTAACGACAACGGGATCCCACGGCGCCGTGAAGAGCAACCGGGGAAGGCGGCCGACATCGATTTCGATAGGCATGGTGGTTAGCAATGCACCAGAATATCCATCCATAATAGACGATTCGAATAAAATGCAACTGGCACGCCAAAGCCACTTCACCCCGCAAACCCTTTGCGGTACCTTATCGACTTTTCATCAACGGCCCTGCACTCAAAATGGAAAATCTCCGCGTAAATCTCGACGAATCCGACATTCCGACGCACTGGTATAACGTCGTCGCCGACATGCCCAACCCGCCGCTACCGCCGCTCGGCCCCGACGGCAATCCGGTGTCGCCGGAGCAGATGTTGCAGATATTCCCCGAGACGATTCTGGCGCAGGAGATGTCCGGCGAGCGGTGGATCGCGATACCCGAGGAAGTGCGCGCTGCTTACCAATTGTGGCGTCCCTCGCCGCTGTGCCGGGCGCGGCGCCTTGAGCAGTTTCTCGGCACCCCGGCGAAGATTTTCTACAAGTACGAAGGCGTTTCGCCGACAGGCTCACACAAGCCGAACTCGGCGGTGCCGCAAGCCTATCTGAACAAAATTGCCGGTATTCATCGGCTCACTACCGAGACAGGCGCCGGCCAGTGGGGTTCGTCGCTGGCCTTTGCCGGGCAGATGTTCGGCATCGCGGTGCGCATCTACATGGTCAAGATCAGCTACCAGCAGAAGCCCTACCGCCGCTCGATGATGCAAACCTGGGGTGCCGAAGTGTTCGCCAGCCCGACCAATATGACTGAGGCAGGCCGTGGCATTCTTGCCGCGCATCCGGACAGCCAGGGCTCTCTGGGCATCGCCATTTCCGAGGCTGTAGAAGAAGCCGCTTCCCGCGCCGACACCAAGTACGCGCTCGGTTCGGTGCTCAACCACGTCTTGCTACACCAGACCGTGATCGGCCAGGAAGCGAAGAAGCAAATGGACAAGATCGGCGAATATCCCGACATGATCTTCGCGCCCTTCGGTGGCGGTTGCAACTTTGCCGGCATTGCTTTTCCCTTCTTTGCCGATAACGCTGCCGGCGGCCGCAAGGGCAAAACCGTGCGCCTGGTCGCCGTCGAGCCGACCTCCTGTCCGACCCTGACGCGCGGCGAATATACCTACGATTACGGCGACGCCTCCGGTTACACACCGCTGATGAAGATGTACACGCTCGGCCACGACTTCATGCCACCCGGCATCCACGCCGGCGGCCTGCGCTATCACGGCGCCTCGCCGTTGGTTTCGCAGTTGCTGCATGAAGGGCTGATCGAGGCAGTGGCGGTGCCGCAGCGCGCCACATTCGAGGCCGGCGTGCAGTTCGCCCGCACCGAAGGAATCATTCCGGCGCCGGAGTCGAACCACGCCATCCGCGCCTGTATCGACGAGGCGCTGCGCTGCAAGGCCAGCGGCGAAGCGAAGACGCTGCTCTTCAACCTTTCCGGCCACGGCTATTTCGACATGTCGGCCTACGACCGCTATTTTGCCGGCGAGCTCGAGGATTTCGACTATCCGCGCGAAGCCGTCGCAGCATCGCTGGCAAGATTGCCGAAAGTAGGCGCTGCCTGACAATCCATGTCGATTGCTCGTACATTGGTTTTTCTCCTCGCCTTTGGGAACCTGGTTTTTTTCGCCTGGACACGCGAATACGCCGGGGCGCCGGGCGACAGCCACGAACCTGATCGCCTGGCCGCGCAGGTTGCCCCGGAGAAGATTCGCATCATCGCCGCCAATAAGCGCGACGCTGATGCAAATGCGCCAACCCCGGCGTCGGTGTCTGCGCCGGCAGCAGATGTGAGCGCCCAAACAACGCCAACAAGCGGCCAGACCGAAGCAAAAGTTGCCGCAGCCACTGCGTCCACTCCCGCTGCCGAAGTCTGTCGCGAAGTTGGCGAACTGCCGCTCGACGCGGCCGAAAAATTGAAAGCAGTGATTTCGGCGAATGCTGCGGGGGTATCTGTAACGCTCCGGCCGCAGACCGAGGTCCAGAGTTATTGGCTGCGCATACCACCGCTGCGCGATCGCGCCGAAGCCGAGAAGAAGGCTGCGGAGATCAAGAAACTGGGCGCGTCGGATTTCTATGTGGTGCAGGACGAGGGACCAAACCTGAACGCAATTTCACTCGGCCTGTTCCGCAGCGAACAAGCTGCAGCCGAGCTGCGCAGCCGTCTGGCAAAAAAAGGAGTACGCACCATGGAAATTCAGTCTCGGGAAAAAGTCGAAAAAGCTACGCTTGAGCTTCGCGGTAGCGAGGACCTGCTCAACAAGCCTGTCGCTGATCTGCTGACCAAAGCCGGCGCTCGAGCCACTGAGTGCAAGGCGCGATAACGCCGGTGACGAAGCCTTTAATTGTTGGTTTGACCGGCGGCATCGGCAGCGGAAAAAGTACCGCAGCCAAGATCTTCGCGGATCTTGGCGCAGCGATTGTCGACGTCGACCAGATCGGTCATGAATTGACTACGCCCGATGGCGCCGCCATGGCGGAAATTCGCGCGGCTTTCGGCGCGGACTCCGTGGACGGAAAAGGCGCGCTGGACCGCGCGGCGATGCGTCGCCTGGTCTTTGCCAACCCAGCTGCCCGGCAACAGCTCGAGGCCATCCTCCACCCGGCGATGCGCCGCGAAGCGGAAAAGCGCTGCAGTGCCGCCGGAACCGCTCCTTACATCGTTCTGGTGGTACCGCTGCTAATCGAATCGGCCGACTACCGCCAACGCTGCGACCGTGTCGCCGTCATCGACAGCAGCGAAGCAAATCAAATCGCCCGAGTCACCACCCGCCCGGGCATGGCCGAAGAGGATGTCAAGCGCATCATGGCAGTACAGGCGGGCCGCAGCGAACGGCTGGCGGCGGCCGACGATATCATTCAAAACGACGCTGATCATGATGCACTGCGTGCCCAGGTCGAGTCGCTGCATCGCAAATACCTGACGCTGAAAAGCATAAAACATTCTTCCTGTTGAGATTTGCCGGCGAATCGTTCAGAATTGCCCGACTCTTATTCCATGGCCAGCGTGTGATCACCTACGAATATCCGCTGAACGAGCGCATTCGCACATTGCTGCGACTTGAAGACCTGTTCGACAAAGCCGTCTATTTTGCGGCAGCGGAAGGCCCGGAAGAGCATCACGTGGCACTCGTGACGATTTTCGAAATGCTCGAAGTAGCCGG
>CAISUK010000252.1 GCA_903888645.1 uncultured Pseudomonadota bacterium
ATCAGCCGGGCAAAGTCATAGGTAACCCGTTTGCTTTGAATGGATTTCTTCATAGAACGGATGATCAAATCAGCCGCCTCCACCCAACCCATGTGGCGAAGCATCATCTCGGCGGAGAGAATCAGCGAGCCGGGATTGACGTAATCCTTGCCGGCATATTTTGGCGCCGTGCCGTGGGTGGCTTCGAACACCGCGTACTGGTCGGAGATGTTCGCCCCAGGAGCGATGCCGATACCGCCAACCTGCGCGGCCAGCGCGTCGGAGATGTAGTCGCCATTGAGGTTGAGCGTGGCGATGACATCGTATTCAGACGGTCGCAACAGGATCTGCTGCAGGAAGGCATCGGCGATGGCATCCTTGATGACGATGCCGTTGGGCAGTTTCAGCCACGGCCCGCCGTCGATCTCGATGCCGCCGAACTCCTTCTTGGCCAGCGCATAGGCCCAGTCACGGAAGCCACCTTCGGTGAACTTCATGATGTTGCCCTTATGCACGATCGTCACTGACCTGCGCTTGTTGGTGATCGCGTACTGGATCGCGGCGCGGACCAGACGCTCGGTGCCTTCGCGTGAAACGGGCTTGATGCCGATGCCGGAGGTGTTCGGGAAACGGATCTTCTTGACGCCCATTTCTTCCTGCAGAAACTTGATCAGCTTGCGGGCATTGTCGGTTTCGGCCTCCCATTCGATGCCGGCATAGATGTCCTCTGTGTTTTCGCGGTAAATCACCATGTCGATCTTGGACGGATCTTTCACGGGCGAGGGAACGCCCTTGAAGTAGCGCACCGGCCGCACGCACTGGTAGAGGTCCATCTGCTGACGCAGTGCGACGTTCAGCGAACGAATGCCGCCGCCGACCGGCGTGGTCATCGGGCCCTTGATCGAAACGGAAAATTCCTTGCACGCCTCAACGGTCTCTTCCGGCAGCCACTCATCGGGGCCATAAACCCGCGTGGACTTTTCGCCGGCATAGACTTCCATCCAGGAAATCTTGCGCTTGCCCGCGTAAGCCTTGGCAACAGCGGCATCGACGACCTTCTGCATGACCGGAGTGATATCCACACCGATGCCGTCACCTTCGATGAACGGAATGATCGGATTGTCTGGCATCGGTTGTCCGGGAACGATTTTTTTGCCATCTTGCGGAATCTTGATATGCGATGTGCTCATGCCTGCTCCATGGTGTTTGTGTCGAAATGAAGAGAAAGATGCGGCGAAGCTGCGGCCAGGCGAGGCGCTGTGAGTCCCGGTGCAAAAAATTAGCGACTACCCGCAACAGTGGCCATTATCGCCCAAGTCATGCCGATCTTCCAACCCGGCTGGCAGAATCGCGATGATAGAATTGCATGGTTTCGACACTGCCTCGGTGGCTACGTCGGATCTCGGTTGGGAGTGAATATAGGTGGATTTGCCGGTAACGCATGGAGCCGTGGCGCGACGCATCGCGCAGACCCTGGTCGAGGGCTTCGACAAGCACTATCGCTTGTTTCGCGAGTGTTCGGCCAACGCCAAGCAACGCTTCGAAAGCGCCGATTGGCATGGCGGCCAGCGAGCGGTCAAGGAACGCATCCAGTTTTATGATGATCGTGTGAAGGAGACGATCGCCCGGCTGCGGGATGAATTCGGCGCGAGTTCTCTTGACGTCGAGGTCTGGCAGCAAGCGAAGCTCTTCTACGTCGGCATGCTGACCGACCACAAGCAACCCGAGCTGGCAGAGACATTTTTCAATTCGGTCTTTTGCCGGGTTCTGCACCGTACCTACTTTCATAACAACTTCATTTTTGTGCGGCCCGCGGTATCCACCGAATACATCGAGGCGGAACCGCCCGCCTACCGCAGTTACTATCCGAACACCGCCGGTTTTCGCAATTCGATACGCCAGGGCTTGCTCGATTTTGCCTGGTCGCTGCCCTTCGAGGATTTGGAACGCGATGTCGGTCGTGCCTACGCGCTCGTGCAGAGCCACCTGGGCCAGTGGCCGCAGGCCGAAGCCAATTTCCAGATCCAGGTGTTGTCTTCCGCCTTTTATCGAAACAAGGCCGCCTATGTCATTGGCAAGGCAGTCAACGGCGCCTACGAGTTTCCATTCGCGATACCGGTTCTGCATACGAGCGAGCGCACGCTATATCTGGACACGATCGTTTTCGATGCCGGCATGATCGGCACGCTGTTCTCGCTATCGCGGGCTTATTTCATGGTCGATATGCAGGTTCCCTCGGCCTGCGTGCAATTCCTCCGCTCGATCATGCCCAACAAGCCGCGTTCCGAGCTCTACACCATGCTCGGTCTGGGCAAACAGGGCAAGACGATGTTCTTCCGTGACCTGATCTTCCACCTGCACCATTCCCAGGACAGCTTCATCGTCGCGCCGGGGATCCGCGGCCTGGTCATGCTGGTGTTTACGCTGCCATCGTACCCGTATGTATTCAAGGTGATCAAGGACGTGTTCGGCG
>CAISUK010000253.1 GCA_903888645.1 uncultured Pseudomonadota bacterium
AACCATGAGGGTTCCGGCAAGGTCAAGATCCAGCAGTGGGATGGCGCAAAGTGGGTGCTGGTATCGGATTGGCTGGAGGGCAACAAGGCGCTGATCCACCCGCTGTTCCAGGCGTCCGCGAAGCAGTACGCCAAGGAAAAGGGCATCACGCCACGGGATTGCTCGAAGGAGAAATAGGCCTCATTGGCCTAACTCGTGCCGCCGCTCCGGATCGGAAGCGGCGGTGCATTTCTGATGAGCTGAGCGCCATGGACAACCACCTGACCGTCAATAACATCGAAGTCATCTACGACCACGTCATCCTTGTGCTCAAGGGTGTGTCGCTGCAGGTGCCGCGCGGCGCCATTGTTGCCCTGCTTGGTGCCAATGGCGCTGGCAAGACGACGACGCTGAAGGCGATCTCCAACCTGCTGCGCGCCGAGCGCGGCGAGGTGACGAAGGGCAGCATTGAGCTGCAGGGCAAGCGCGTCGATCGACTGACGCCGAATCAACTAGTCAAGTCCGGCGTCATACAGGTGATGGAGGGCCGGCACTGCTTTGGCCACCTGACCATCGAGGAAAATCTGCTCACCGGCGCCTACACCCGCTCGTTGTCGCGCGCCGAACTGCGCCAAAGTCTGGACAAGGTTTACGGCTATTTCCCGCGCCTGAAGACCCGGCGCAGCTCGCAGGCCGGCTATACCTCGGGGGGCGAGCAACAGATGTGCGCCATCGGCCGGGCGCTGATGGCGGCGCCGGAGTTGATCCTGCTCGACGAGCCGTCGATGGGTCTGGCACCGCAGATCGTCGAGGAAATTTTCGAGATCGTCCGCGACCTCAACAGCCGCGAGAAAGTCAGTTTCCTGCTCGCCGAACAGAACACCATGGTGGCGCTGCGCTATGCCGATTTCGGCTACATCCTCGAAAACGGCCGGGTCGTCATGGAAGGCGAGGCGAAGGAATTGGCGACCAACGAGGACGTCAAGGAGTTCTATCTGGGATTGTCGTCAGCGGGGCGGAAGAGCTTCCGTGACGTCAAACATTATCGAAGGCGAAAACGCTGGCTGGCTTAACTTTTCACCGCAGCGGACGCAGAGAGCGCAGAGGTCATTGTGCTTTCCCCGGATTTTCTCTGCGGCCTCTGCGTTCTCTGCGGTGACAAACATGACTTTCTTCGATACTTTAGAAACGCGCAATCCGGACGAACGCGAAGCGGCGCTGATGGCGCGTCTGTCGGAGTACGTCGCTCATACCAAGGGTAAATCGGCGTATTTCGCCAGGTCGCTGGCGGAGGTCGATGCGGCGACGGTCACGACGCGTGCCGCTCTGGCGAAACTGCCCGTCGTACGAAAGCATGAACTGCTGGCGTTACAGAAGGCGCTGCCGCCGTTTGGCGGACTTTCCGCCACGCCACTGGGTCGCCTCGCGCGGGTCTTCTCGTCGCCCGGTCCAATTTACGATCCAGAAGGTCGTGGCGTCGACTGGTGGCGCTTCGCGAGGGCGCTCAATGCCGCCGGCGTGAGCGGCGGCGACTTGATCCACAATACTTTCTCTTACCATTTCACCCCGGCCGGTTTCATGGTCGACGGCGCGGCGCAGCGATTGGGTTGCTGCGTTTTTCCCGCTGGTGTCGGGCAGACCGAGATGCAGGTGCAGGCAATCGCCGAGCTGCGTCCTAGTTGCTACGTCGGCACGCCTTCCTTCCTGAAGATCATCCTCGAAAAAGCCGACGAACTAAACGCTGACGTTTCATCGCTGAAACGCGCGCTGGTTTCCGGCGAAGCTTTTTTCCCGGCGCAGAAGCAGCTTTTTGCCGAGCGTGGCATCGCCGTCTTCCAAGCCTACGCCAGCGCCGACCTGGGGATGATTGCTTACGAAAGCGCGGCCCGCGAGGGGCTGATTCTCGAGGAAGAACTGATCCTTGAAATCCTCCGCCCGGGTACCGGCGATCCGGTGCCGCCCGGCGAAGTCGGCGAGGTGGTGATCACCACCTTCAATCCGGACTATCCGCTGATCCGCTTCGCCACCGGCGATCTCTCCGCGGTACTTGATGGCGTTTCGCCCTGCGGTCGCACCAACACGCGCATCAAGGGCTGGATGGGCCGCGCCGACCAGACCACCAAGGTCAAGGGCATGTTCGTCCATCCCGAACAGATCGCCGCCGTCGTCAAACGTCACGGCGAGGTCGGCAAGGCACGCTTGGTGGTGACCAACACCGACGGCAACGACGTCATGACAATGGTCTGCGAAGTTGCGGTCTCCGGTCACGCGCTGGCCGACGAGGTCGCCGCCAGCCTCCGTGACGTCACCAAGTTGCGCGGTGAAGTCGAATTCGTGGCACCCGGCAGCCTGGCCAACGATGGCAAGGTGATCGAGGACGCGCGTAAGTACGACTGAATTGGCGTGAAGAAAAACCGATCAAACGCTCTCGTCCGGGCCGGCATCGGCGTGGCGCGGCAAATCATCCAGCGTATCGAACCAGGCAATGCGGCTAGCTGTCCAGATGTGATATTCCGGTGCGATTGCCGTGGCCTCGTCGAGGCTGGCCATGGTTACGTCGACTGTCGTTTCGCTTGGCCGGCGAAAGATCAGTTGAGTGCCGCACACGGGACAGAATTCTCGCAATCCGTTCGCCGACGAGCGATAGACTGCAGGCGTCCCTTGCGTGTAGGAAAAATCCGCCGCGGCGAAGGTCGCCCAAGCCATCACTGGCGCACCACTGGAACGTTGGCACAAGCGACAATGGCAATAACCGGCGTCGATCCGTTTGCCGTTCAGCCGGTACCTCAATGCGCCGCACAGGCAGCCACCTTCGAGATTTGTCGATGCCATCATTCCTCCGGAATCAGCAGCCGAAATGGCACCATGGTCGATTGCGCGAAGCCATGGCGCTGGTACAGTCGCATCGCCGCATCATTGCTGGCGTCGGTTTGCAGCGTGATGCGCGAACAACCTTCCGCCTCGGCCAAGGCTCTTGCCGCCTGGAGCAGCGCGCTACCGACTCCGCCGCCGCGCCGTTCCGGCAGTACCACGAAATCGTCGAGAATGGCGACCCGGCCGCCACGGGCGGTGCTCACGGTAAACAACAGGTTGGCCATGCCGAGCAGGGTTTCATCTTCGCGCAATACCAGAATCCGGCCGCTCTCCGGACGCTCGATGATCTGTCGCAGGCCGGCAACCTGCCTGGCGCTTTCCGGCGAGAACTCCAACTCCTGGTTAAACAGGAGTGCAAGCAATCCGCATAGTTGCGGGATGTCTTCGAGCGTTGCTGTAGCAATTTGCGCCATGATGATTTGGTCGCCTTCGGAGATGGCTTGTGGCCGCTGAGAAGCCGCATTGTAATGATGTCGCGGCGACCGGGTTGCCACTGGCCGGCCTCACCGTGCTCGATTTGACGCGTCTATTGCCGGGCCCGATGGCGACCATGCACCTGGCCGACCTGGGTGCCGATGTCATCAAGATCGAGGACACCGGTGTCGGCGATTACCTGCGCGGCATGGGGCCGCTGCCGGCGGCTGGCGAGGATAGTTTTTTCTTTCAGGTCGTCAACAGGAACAAACGCAGCCTGCGCCTCGATCTCAAGAGCGCAGCTGGTGTGGAAGTCTTCCTGCGCCTCGCCCGGGACGCAGATGTCATCGTCGAGAGCTTTCGCCCCGGCGTGGTCGACAAACTTGGCATCGCCTATGCGGCGGTGCGCGAAATCAATCCGCGCATCGTCTATGCCGCCATCACCGGCTACGGTCAGGATGGCCCCTGGTGCCAGCGCGCCGGTCACGACATCAATTTTCTCGCCACCTCAGGCGTGCTCGATCAGATCGGCTGCCGTGGTGGTGCACCGGCGCTGCCCAACATTCAGATTGGCGACCTGCTCGGTGGTGCGCTGACGCCGCTGGTCGGCGTGCTTGCCGCCGTACTCGGCGCACGGCTGAACGGATTCGGCCGGCATGTGGACGTGGCGATGACCGACGCGGTCCTGGCCCACGCCGTGTTTCCGTTGCTATCGGTCCTGGCCACCGGCAAGGTGGCGGCGCGAGGCGAGGACATGCTGTCGGGCGGCGTGCCCTGTTACGGCGTCTATGCGACGGCGGACAATCGTTATCTGGCCGTCGGTGCGCTGGAAACAAAGTTTTGGGAATTGTTTTGCGCCACGCTCGCGCGCCCCGATCTGGCGCGTTACGGACTGGCTACCGGCGAGGCAGGTGCTCGCGTCAGAGGAATATTGAGCGAGATTATCGCGGCCAGACCGATGGCTCATTGGGCGACCTTGTTTGCCGACGTCGATTGCTGCGTGACGCCCGTGTTGCGACTCGAAGAAACGCTCCAGCACGAGCAGATCGTTGCCCGCCAGATGGTGATCGAGGTCGGCAGTGTCAGGCAGTTTGCACCGCCGTGGAAACTATCGGATGGCCAGTTTGCTCCGGCCAGACCGGCAACTCGGGCCGGCGCGGACAGTGACTCGATCCTGGCTGAGTATGGATACTCTGCTGCCGAGATTGCGGCCCTGCGCGATGCCACCGTGATATGAACGCCAGCCCGAGCAAGGCGTAAAGTTAGCCTGGCTTCTTCCTCGCGTCGCTCTTGGCGCTCTTGCCCGACCCTGATTGCGCACCGTCATCCGCAGAGGCAGCTGCCGCCGACGACGCGGTACTCGCCGCAGTCGCTGCCGCGGCCGCCTGACTCATGACATTCCACGGCCACAGCGCCGGATTGGCGAAGGGATTGGCGGGATCGCTGGAACTGGTGCTGGCGTTGCTTGGCGATTGCGCCTGACTCATCGCCTTGAATGCGGCCAAGGTATGGCGCTGCATTTCCAGACCTTGAATGGTCATCTGCAGTCCGCTGAGATTCATTTTCAGCCAGCCTTCGACGGCCTTCATGTCGGTAATGCGTTTTTCGAGTTCATCGACATCCAGTGTCGGCGTCACCATGCCGGGCAGGGCAAAGCCCATGTTGCCCCACATGTTCTTGAGAAAGTCCATCGGATCCTGATGTTGCGTGCCTTCGCCCATGACAGTGCCCTCGTGTGCAATGCGCCGATCTTACCGCAATCGCCGACAATCCTGCAGAAGCTGTGCAGGTGGCGGCATTTTTCGCTAGACTGTCATCCGTCATAACATTGGCGGGTGCCCAAGTGCTGCGAATTCTGGTGGTCGAAGATCATGCGCTGGTGCGCGAAGGGCTGTTGCAAACCCTGCGCGGACTGGAAGAAGGGGTCGAGGCAATCGGCGTTCCGGATGCGGGCGAGGCGCTGCGCTGGCTCGAAGAGAGCGACGACTATGACCTCATCCTGCTCGACCTGATGCTGCCGGGCACCCATGGCATGGGTTTCCTCGGTGCCTTGCGCAAGCGCTTTCCGGCAATTCCGGTGGTCATCCTGTCGGCCATGGATGACGCCGATACGGTCGGTCGCGCCATGAAACAAGGGGCTTCGGGTTTCGTGCCGAAATCCAGTTCCAGCCAGGTGCTCATCGATGGACTCCGACAGGTACTCGACGGCGAAATCTTTCTGCCGGAAAAATTGCGCGGTCGGCAGGGTAGCCGCAGTCGTTCGGGGACCGAACGCTATGGCTTGACCCCCGGCCAGGTGCGGGTGCTCGAACTACTGACCCAGGGCAAGACCAATCGCCAGATTGGCGAGCTTCTCGGGCTAACCGAAGGCACCGTCAAGATTCACGTTTCGGCCATTCTCAAGGCGCTCAACGTCACCAACCGGGCCCAAGCGCTTCTGGCGATGAGCCGTCAGCGCATCAAGGTGTAAGGCCTGGGTTGGCGGGCTCGGCCAGGTCGCCCGAGTCTGCGTCGTTATTCTCCGGTTGTTCCAGCAGGTGATTGAGCAGGGCACGCAAGCGTGCCGGGCGGACTGGCTTGGCGAGGCGTCCGGCAATGGTGGCAATAGCGGTCATCGCGCCGTTACCGGCATTTGGCTGATCGCCCAGCAGCAGCAAGGGTGGTGGCGATGGCAGTGTCGTCAGCACTGCGCTGGCAGTTTCGAAGCACCCATCGTCGCAGATCACGGCATCGGGTATATCGCTGCCTTGCAACGCGGCTGCGATTGCAGGTCCATCCTGCGCCTCGCCAACGCGACATCCCCAGCTACGCAGCAATGACGCCAGATTGTCATTGGCGTTATTTGCCTCGCTGAGCAGCAGGATATGGGCAGCGATGTCGCCGGCCCATTCGATCGTCGGGATGACAGCCGCTTCTGCGTCGGCGGCAACTCGTGGCAGGGTCACCGTAAAGGTGGTGCCGCGACCCTGCCGCGAAACGACCGTGATGCCATGTTGCAGCGATTTGGCCAGGCGATCGACGATGGCCAGGCCGAGCCCCAGACCCTTGCCGATGTCGCGCTCGTCGTTGGCGACTTGGTAAAACTCCTGAAAAATGTTCGGCAAATGCTCTTCGGCAATGCCGATGCCGGTATCCCGGAAATCGATCAGGAGGAGGCTTGCTGTTGCGCGGACATCGATACTGACGCTACCTTGCGGCGTGTAGCGGATGGCATTGGCAAGCAGATTTTGCAAAATTCTCTCGAGCAGACGAGGGTCGCTGTCGGTCCATGCGTCGGTGCTCCTGCAGTGCAGATTGAGACCCTTGTCTGCGGCGTCCTTGCGCTGCGTGTCGACCACGCGCTGCAGCAGCGGGGCGAGGGCAAAATGCTGGCGACGAACCTTGAATCCGGCCATGTCGAGCCGGGAAATGTCGAGCAGGGCTTCGAGCAGGTCGCTCATAGCCTTTGCTGCGCTGCTGATCTGCCGTGTCAGATGGTGCTGGGTTGGCTCGGTAACGATGTTTTCGAGCTCTGTTGAAAATAGCTGCAGGGCGTGCAGCGGTTGGCGTAAATCGTGACTGGCGGCAGCAAGAAATCGCGACTTGGCCAAGTTGGCGCGCTCGGCCTCGTCCTTCTTCAGGCTCAGCTCTTCGTAGGCGGCCGCCAGGCGAGCTTCGTCGCGCTTGCGCGCGGTGATGTCGACAGCAACGCATAACATCCTGCGGGTGCTCGGTCCAGGTAGCGTGGCAATCGATAACTCGACGATACGATCTTCCCTGTTGCGCGTGACGATGGGCAGTGCATAGCGCGTGTGCAATGGCTGGCCGGCGATGCGAAGCTGATAGTCGCGCCATTCCTGGTCGCGTGCGGAGGGATGGAAAAGCTCGACAAAACTGGGCAGCGCATAGAGTTCTTCGGGTGTATATGCAAAAATCGAGCTGCTGCTGTCGCTGGCATAGATGATGCGGCCCTGTTCGATCAGCAAGGTGCCGACACCGGCGTCGGATTGGGCTTCCAGCAGGGTCCGGGCGAACTGATGTTGGCGGAGTAGTTCAGTCGCGCTGCTGGCCAGCGCTTCGCGTGAGCGCCGCGCGGCCGCTTCGAGCTCAGTCGCCATGGCGTTGATGCCGTTTTCAAGGACGCTCAGCGTGCCGGCCGGCTGGACGTCGACCCGGGCGTCGAGTTGGCCGCGCTGGATTTTTCCGACCACCGACTCCAATGCCAGCACCGGCTCCGTGATATCTCGGCCAAGCCGGTAAGCAAGCAGCGCAGCCGCCGCGATCAGGATGATCGTGAAAACCAGGGTGACGGCGAATATTTCTTGCTTGCGCGCCAGCACGTTGGCACGCGACACTTCCAGAACAATGCTGCCAAGTTGTTGCGCCTGCGGCGTTTGCCCGCGAGCTTGAAACGGGTCGTCGAAATCCAGGCCAACGCGAACGATTTTGGCGTGGAAGAAGAGTTGCGCGCCATCCCGGCTGCGGCCCGACCAACCGTCAGATAATGCCGCCGGATTGCCGCTGAAATGCTGCTCGCCCAAGCTGGCGAGGATCTTGCCGGCAGCGTCGTAGATGGTTATCGCCGCGACATCCGGCTCGCGCGCCGTGGCTTGGAGAAGTCGCGTCAGCTCAGCAATATTGCCGGAGAAGGCTCCGTATTCGGCGGCGGGCGCCAATTGCCGCGCCAGCGCCGCGCCCCGGCTGGCCAAGGCCGTCTCGACGTCTTCGTAGCGGAGCAGCAGGAAATACAGGGCCAAGGCGAACGCCAATGCCACGCCGGGCACCAGCGCTACGAAAAACACCCGCTTCCTTATTCCCCAAGTCGGCACCACACGCCCCTTCGAGTCCGATTCGGTGGACTCTCAGGCAGGATTGTCGTTCGGCCGGCGCCGTACCGCAAGGCTTTTTATGTCATTGGATTGACTGTGGCACTTCTTTGGTTGCCAGGATTGCCATATACAACTGCCGTTGGGGGAGGTCGTTGCGCCGCCAATGACTCCGTTTCTTCTGCCGTTTCTTGCGCTTCGGCCAAGGGAATCTGCAGCAGATCGAGTACCTGGTGGGCGATCGACCGACAGCCATTTGCCAGCGGTGTCGGCAGCGGCGCAGGCAAACGGCTTTGCAGCATCAGCTTGGAAGCAGACAAGGCGAATACCGGGTGGAGAATACGGTCACGGTAAGGGGCCAGGAACTGCTCGATGGCCTTCTCGGCGACATCGCGTTGCCAGGCATTGGTCGGCCATTGCGTCGGCACGGCGTAGGCACGCGGATACATTTCGATGTCGCGAATCACCGTTCGTAAATCTTCGTGCGAATCGCGGAAAGGCAGCAACACCAGATCGGCCAAGCCATAGAGCTTACGGTCCATTTCGGTGCGGTTGCCGCCACCGTCGATGACACCCATCCAGGCATTGAGGCTGCGAATCTTGTCGGTCACCTTGGCCAGCGCCTCGCGCGAACGGGCGTCGGCCACCAGGTAGCGGCGACCTTGCGGGTCGAGCGGCTCGCGAAAGGTGTCGGTAAGCACGCAGACCGAGCGCTGACCGAGCAGGCCCATGCCCTGGCAGAGCATGTGCGATAGCGTCGTCTTGCCGGTACCGCCTTTGTTGCCGATGACGCAGACGATGTCTGCCATTTCCCGTTCCCCCCGAAACTGCCAATACTTCATCCTGATACTTCAGGCTGGGATTATTGGCGATGGCCGGGCGCAGCGATGCCGCGAAATGCGCGGCAATCGGGGTGCTATTCCGCTACGGCCGGAATGTTGCCGGCGACTGCCGGACGGTAGCAGTGAAGGCGCGTATGCCGGCGATCGCCGACGCAGACGATAGACTCGGGATCGACATCGGGTAGCGGGAAGCTGTTCGAGACCAGCAACGTTCCCGGCCGCATTTCGGCGCGGGCTTTGCGCCACAGACGCGGCATCGGGACTGGCGAGAGGAAGGCATAGACGACGTCGAACAGACCTAGCGACTGGCGCCAGAAGTCGCCGCGGCGAATCCTGCAATTGACCATCCCCAGTGCGCCGATCCAGGCCCACAGGAAAGTCAGCGGCGCATGCTCGATGCCGAGGAACTCGCAGTCAGGGCGTGCCTGCGCCAACCTGCGCAATAGGCGACCGTCGCCGCAGCCGATGTCGAGTACGTGGCAAGGGGTTGCCGGCAATAGCGTCAGCAGGACATCGGCGGTGGCGCTGTTGGAAAGGTAGAGCGGCACTCGGCTTTTGTCGGTGCGCCAGAAAACCAGCAGCAGGATGACGAAGACTCCCAGGTACCAGAGCGGATCGATGCCCAGCCCGTAGGCAAGGGCAACCAGGGGCATGAACACAAGATGGATCGACACCCACCAGCGCGGTGCTTCCAGCTTGTGTGAAGCGAGCGCTGCGCAGGCACCTTGCACGCCAGCGGCTAAAAGCGTCTGGTTGAACAGTTTGGGATAGCCAATCTGGATCAGTGCGGCAGCAACGATGGCGCCGAGGATCTGGGCGAGGATGGCGGTGCGCAGTGGGGACATGCATGCATGTTAACCCGGCCGACAGGCTATGCCTTGGCAATACCCATTCGACAGGTTTACGGCATTACGACAGTGTCGCGCGCAGCGAATGCCGGAGCGCTTGTACCGGCGCGATGCCCTTGATCTTGACGATGCCGTAGCCGCGCACTTGCGCCGGCCAGTCCAGAAGCTGTCGAGCGACTGGCAGGCGATCCTTCGCGAGGTTGTCCAAGTTGGCGAGGACCAGATCGACGTCGGCCTCGTAGTCGGCGATCAGTTGCCTTTCGGCAATGCGTTCTTCGCTGCGGCCGAAAATATCCCAACGGCTGCCACGCAGAGTCCGGCGCTTTGCCAGCCAGCGGAATCCGTCAAGCAGCCACGGTCCGAAGGCGCGCTTGCGCAGTTGCCCGGTGATTGGGTCGGGGTCCGATAGAAGCGGTGGCGCGAGGTGGAAGTTGATTTGGTAGTCGCCTTCGAAGACGGCATTAATTGCCTCGAGAAATGCGGGATCGCTATGCAGTCGCGCCACTTCGTATTCGTCCTTGATGGCGAGCAGTTTGAAATAGTTGTGCGCCACGACTTCGGCCAGATCGGGCGAGGCAACGCGGACGCGCTCGACCAGGGTGCGGTAGCGTTCGGCATAAGCTGCGTCCTGATAGGCGGTCAGCTCTGCGACCCTTGACGCAATAAATTGTTCCAGCGCCGGCTCTGGTTGCAGCGCTGTGTCCGCCGTCATCCCGGCATACCGCTCGACGGTGGCGAGATCGTGGGCAGCGCGGCGGCCCCAGAGGAAGGCCTTGAGGTTCATCGCCACGGCGGTGCCGTTGAGTTCGATCGCCTGTTCGAGTGCCGTAAGCGATACCGGCACCAGACCGCGCTGCCAGGCATGACCGAGCAGCAAGGCGTTGGCGAAAATGGCGTCGCCGAGCAGACGCCGCGCCAGTTCGGTGGCGTCCAGAAAGACAATGGCATCGTTGCCGACCACCTGCCGCAGGCAATCCTGCATCCTCGCCAGCGGGAACCGCCAGTCCGGATCCTGGGTGAAGTCAGCGGTCGGTGTCGCGGCGCAATTGACCACCATTTGTGAGCGCCCACTCGCCAGCTTGAGCAGCGCCTCGCTGCCGGCGCTGACGATCAGGTCGCCGCCGATGAGCGCATCGGCTTCGCCAGTGGCGATGCGCACGGCATGGATCTGCTCCGGCCGGTCGGCAATGCGCACGTGCGAAAAGACGGCGCCACCTTTTTGCGCCAGGCCGGTCATGTCGAGCACGCTGACACCTTTGCCGTCGACGTGGGCAGCCATGCCGATCAAGGCGCCGATGGTGACGATGCCGCTGCCGCCGACGCCGGTGATGAGGATGTCATAGGGCTGCGCCGTGGCCGGTAGCGCCGGTTCAGGCAGATCGGCAAATTGCGCTTCGTCACCGGCCAGCGCCTTGCCGCGGCGCAACTGACCGCCTGCGATGGTGATGAGCGCCGGGCACAACCCGTTGAGACATGAAAAGTCCTTGTTGCAGGCTGACTGATCGATGGCGCGCTTGCGCCCGTATTCGGTTTCCACCGGCAGCACCGCCAAGCAATTGGATTGCACGCCGCAATCGCCGCAGCCTTCGCAGACGCGCTCGTTGATGAAGACGCGGCGGGCCGGATCGGGAAACTTGCCGCGCTTGCGACGGCGGCGTTTTTCGGCGGCGCAGGTCTGGTCGTAGATCAGCGCCGAAACGCCGGTGTGGTCGCGCAGTTGGCGCTGGATCGCGTCGAGTTCGTCGCGATGACGAATCGGTATGCCGTGCGGCAGGTCGGGCGTCCGGTATGAGCGCTCGGTCCCATCGGTGACGACGACGATTTCCGACACGCCCTCTGCAGCCAGTTGCCGGGCGATCTGCGGCACCGTCAGCGTGCCGTCGAGCGGCTGGCCGCCGGTCATGGCGACGGCATCGTTGTAGAGCAGCTTGTAGGTGATGTTGATCTTTGCCGCCACTGCGGCGCGGATCGCCAGCAGGCCGGAATGGAAGTAGGTGCCGTCGCCCATGTTGGCGAAGACGTGCTGCGTGCCGCTGTGGCCTGCAATGCCGAGCCAGGCGGCGCCTTCGCCGCCCATTTGGGAGATGGTCAGCGTGTTGCGGCCCATCGCCACGGCCATCAAATGGCAGCCGACGCCGCCCAG
>CAISUK010000254.1 GCA_903888645.1 uncultured Pseudomonadota bacterium
AAAACCACTCACCAGTGCTTTAGAAGATTTGCAGAAGGTTCTATCCTTATCAACAGTCAAAACCGCCATTAAAAATCCATCAAAAGCAAACCTGGAAGCCTTGGATGCATTAAGGGAAAAAACCGAAGCCGAAGCCAGAGACGCCGGAGACGAAGATGCTGACATAGCATACATATTGTGGGATTTGCACCGGATGTTGTGGATGGCACAGCCAGAAAACGTGGAGTTCGAAAATGGCCGCATCAAAGTTTTTCATGGGTCAGCGGACGACCTCTAACCTTTTCTCCCTGGCAGGGTGATGCTGGGGTATCCCGGTTTTTCGCGTTCGCGAAAATGCCCCCGCTGTCTTCGATCTACACCTGGTGCTTGGCCAGCGCTGCCATCAGGCTCGCTGTATGTGCCTGCATGGCCTCGACCTGGCCTCGCAGGTTGGCCGCGTCTTCCCGTGCTGCACCAGCCTCCTGGTGCGCCTTCTCCTGGTCAGCCTCGGCCTTCGCCAGACGCTCCCCGGCGCGCTTGGCTTCCAACTCAGCCGCTTTGCGCTGCTCCTGGCGCGCCTGCTCGGTGGCCTCGGCCTTGGCGGTGATCGCCGCCAGATCGCCGCGCACCTGGTCACGCTCGGTGGCCACCACCTGGCTTTCTTTCTTCTGCTCAGTCAGCTCCAGCCGGAGTTGTTCAACATCCTGCAGGTGACGTTGACGTTCGGCATCGATGGCAGCGTGCATGCGAGCCAACTCGGCGGCGTGTTGCTCGGCTTCCTGCTGGTGCCGTTTGCGCTCGGACTCGATGGTGGCCGTCATGCGGACCAGCTCAGACGCATGCTGATCGTTTGAGACTTTGGCCGCTTGTTCCGTCACGGCCAGGCGTTCCCGCACCTGGGCCAGTTCCACCGCCTGCGCCTGGTGGGTAGCCTGCAACTCCGCCAGTTTTGTCTCCAGCGTCGCTACCTGGCTTGTCGCCTCATCGACCATTGCCTCCAGATCCTCCACCGTTTGCGAGGCATCGGCCAGCTCACGCTCTGCTTGCTCGCGTTGCTCACCAGCTGATCTGACCACCTCATGTACCCGCCGGTCGGCAGCTTTGACCGCCTTATCGTTCAGCTCGACAGCCAGCGCGGCCAGGCGCTGCGTCAATTCTTTTGTCACCAGTGCCACCTCCTCCGCCACCTCGACCGGCAGTTCAGCCACCGGTTCGGCCTTGGTCACCGACTGGCCGGCCAAATGCTCATCCCAAACCTGCTTCAACCTGGAAGGATTACCGCCGCCCACCTTCTGGCGCAAGGCAAAACCAGTGATATTGCGACCGACCGCTTGCAGGTCCTTGCCGGCCTGGATGATCGCTTCGAGCGTGAATTCGACGGGGCGCATAGGGTTCTCCAAAACGTTGATGTCTGACTATACCACAACAAACAAACAACGAAACAAAGTAATAAACAAACTAATTAATATTTAACCAAATGCCCGTGCCGGATGCGAATATCCAGCGCAGATCGCCTCCGCCGCCCAGCAAACCACTACCGGGCAGAAAAGGATAGACGCAAACCCGCCAAAACGAGCCAGGACGCCATAAAGGCTTCCGCCCTACCCTACCCCATCAGACAAGCCGGAAAAATCGCCGCATGGTGGGTCTGCATCGGCGCTCTGCCAGATTAGCGATCAAGGGATCATGCGATGCCGGTGATTTCCAAAAAGATGTTGGCCGATGGATGAACCGAAAAATTCCTGTCTTTTTGCCCACCGGATGTTTCTCCCCCTCGTGTAGAGGGGGTCGGGGGGTTAGCGGGTGAGCACACGAAGTGAGCGAGGGCGTAAGCCCTGGGGGCACTGGTTTTGCCCCCTTTGGGGGCCTGTCGATGAATGCCGGCTTGTTGATGCATTGTTGGTGCTTGAGCTACTGCTGGGGAACATGGACACGTTAGGGTGTTAGCCAGGAGCCGTAGGCGGGCGGCACGCCTGAGAGTTGGACACGAAGTGCCAACTCGATCAGGGGGTCTGATACGTCCCCCGTGGGGGACTGTTTTTAATGCCTCGCACGCGCGCATACGCCTGCGAGCGCG
>CAISUK010000255.1 GCA_903888645.1 uncultured Pseudomonadota bacterium
GCTGGTGGCGGCCTTGGCCTCCTTCACCGAAGCGAAGATGGGCACGTCGAAAATCTTCTCGCCAGCCTTTTTGGGATTGACGCCGGCGACGAAACAGTTCTTGCCATTTGCATACTCGATGCACTTCTCGGTATGGAACTGGCCGGTCTTGCCGGTGATGCCCTGGGTGATGACCCGGGTATCTTTATTGATCAGGATGGACATGCTTGCTCCTCATTTGACAGCCTCATTTGACTGCATCGACGATTTTTTGGGCCGCGTCGGCCATCGTGTCGGCAGCGATGATCGGCAAGCCGGACTCCTTGAGTATTTTCTTGCCGAGGTCTTCGTTGGTGCCCTTCATCCGCACCACCAGCGGCACGGAAAGGTGCGTTTCCTTGGCGGCCGTGACGATGCCGGTGGCGATGGTGTCGCACTTCATGATGCCGCCGAAGATATTCACCAGAATGCCCTTGACCTTGGGATTCTTGAGCATGATCTTGAAGGCTTCCGTCACCTTCTCGGTGGTGGCACCGCCGCCGACGTCGAGGAAGTTGGCCGGCTCGGCGCCGAACAGCTTGATCGTATCCATGGTGGCCATGGCCAGGCCGGCGCCATTGACCAGACAGCCGATATTGCCGTCGAGGGAAATGTAGGCCAGATCAAACTTGGAAGCCTCGATTTCGTCGGCGTCCTCTTCGTCCAGGTCGCGGCAGGCGACGATCTCCGGATGGCGATAAAGCGCATTGGCATCGAAGTTGAACTTGGCGTCGAGCGCCTTGATACCTCCGTTACCTTCCAGGATCAGCGGGTTGATTTCCGCCAGCGAGGCATCGGTTTCCATGTAGCAGGTGTAGAGCTTTTTCAGGGTGTCGACGGCCTGGGCAATTGATCCTTCGGGGACGCCGATGCCATTCGCCAACTCCAACGCCTGTTCGTCGGTGAGCCCGGTGGCCGGATCGACGAACACCTTGATGATTTTTTCCGGTGTCGAGTGCGCCACTTCCTCGATGTCCATGCCGCCCTCGGAGGACGCCATCATGGCCACCTTCTGCGTGGCACGGTCGGTCAGCGCGGCAACGTAATATTCCTTCTTGATGTCGGCGCCGTCTTCAACCAGCAGGCGCCGCACCTTTTGCCCGGCCGGGCCGGTCTGATGCGTCACCAATTGCATGCCTAGTATGGCATTGGCGTGGCTGCGCACCTCGTCAAGCGAGCGCGCCAGCTTGACGCCGCCGCCCTTGCCACGGCCGCCGGCGTGGATCTGTGCCTTAACGACCCAGATCTTGCCGCCCAATTCTTCAGCGGCCTTGACGGCCTCGTCGACCGAAAAACAGGGGATGCCGCGCGGCGTCACCACACCGAACTTCCTCAGGATTTCCTTGCCCTGATACTCATGGATTTTCATGCGTCTTCCTTGGCTTGTGAAGTCATCAAATGTATGGGATCGGACTATGCCGATTGCGTCTCGGTCTGCGGTCCGCGATACCAGCGAGGGTAATAGCGACGGACCGTCTCCGATGTCGCTTCAAGGGCGTGACAGCGGTCGAGCTGCCAAGGCTGGCTGCCCGGGGTGGCGCCTTCGGTATCGCGCATTTCGCCGGCCAGGGTCTGGATCGCCGCCGTGGGCAGCGAATTCAGCAGCTCGGTCAGGTGTGAGCAACCCTTGACGGTTTCGAACATTTGCGCAACGCAACGGCGAAACCCGCGCACCAGATTCAACCCAACCATGCGCCGGTAAGCGAAGCCGATGCGCTCGCAGCCACCCATGTAGGGCGCTGCCTCGACGCTGGCGTCGGCATCGAGCACGTTAAAATCCCGGTCGATGGTAACGCGCACCCACATGGCATGAACCGGTTCGCCTTTGCGGCGCACACCCGATGCCAAGGGATAGTCAAAATCCTTCACATCGGTAAGGCGCCCTTCGATGTCCCAAAGCCCGTCCTCGCGCTTCCAGCCCTCGACGTCGATCCGTCGGGTATGCGTGCGCTGGCGCTGGACAACGGACTGGGCTGAAGGCATGGGGAAAATCTCGGCAAGGGAGTCCGATACCAAGACGATCGATCGGATTTGTTGCGGCGCATCGTAACACATAATTATGAATAACAGACCCGGGAAGCTGCCGCCGGAAATGCCGAATGGCAATCCGGGCATGATACATTTCGCACCCCGCCACCATTGGTTTTTGCACGGAACGCCTTATGACACCCCAACAGATCGCCGAGCGCTGCGCGGAAATCATGTGGCCGGACGATCACGCCGCACGCGGCCTCGGCATGCACATCGAGGCGGTCGGCCCGGGCACCGCCACGCTGACGATGACGGTGCGTCCGGACATGGTCAATGGCCACGGCACCTGCCACGGTGGATTCATTTTCGCGCTGGCCGATTCGACCTTCGCCTATGCCTGCAACAGCAGCAACTACCGCACGGTCGCGGCCGGTGTCGACATCAACTTTGTCGCTCCCGCCCATCTTGGCGACCGCCTGAGCGCGGCCGGCATCGCCAGACAGCAAGGCGGTCGCAGTGGTGTCTATGACATAGAAGTCCATAATCAGGACGGCAAATTGATCGCCTTGTTCCGCGGTCGCTCCAGCCGTGTCAAAGGACACTTCTTCGACGACGGCAATGCCCCGGAATCTGCCTAGTCGCGCGATAATTACAAGCTGTCCCAGGGAGAACCAGCAATGACCACCGCCACAGCCGAAAATCCCGGCCTCCATGCCATCGAAACCGCCAGTCGCGACGAAATCACCAACCTGCAGATTGAGCGTTTGCGCTGGTCCTTGTCCCACGCCTACAACAATGTCGCTCAATATCGAGCGAAGTTCGATGCCGCTGGCGTGCATCCGGAAGACTTGAAAGAACTGGCCGACCTGGCACGTTTTCCGTTCACAACCAAGCAGGATCTGCGCGACACCTATCCTTTTGGCATGTTCGCGGTGCCGCGCCAGAAAGTCGTGCGCATCCATGCCTCGTCAGGCACTACCGGCAAGCCGACGGTGGTCGGCTATACCCAGCAGGACATCGACAATTGGGCCGACCTGGTGGCGCGGTCGATCCGTGCTTCCGGTGGCCGACCTGGCGATGTGGTGCATGTTTCCTACGGCTACGGTCTATTCACGGGCGGTCTCGGCGCCCACTATGGCGCCGAGCGCCTGGGCTGCACGGTGGTGCCGTTTGGCGGCGGCCAGACCGAAAAGCAGGTGCAGCTGCTGCTCGACTTCAAGCCCGACATCATCATGGTGACGCCTTCCTATATGTTGGCGATCGCCGACGAGTTCGATCGCCAGGGCATCGATCCGGCAGACTGTTCTTTGCGCATCGGCATCCATGGGGCCGAGCCGTGGACCAATGAAATGCGGTTGGAGATCGAGCGTCGCTTCCACATCGATGCCGTCGATATTTACGGGCTGTCCGAAGTCATGGGCCCCGGCGTGGCTAATGAATGTGTCGAAACCAAGGACGGCCCGGTGATCTGGGAAGACCATTTCCTGCCCGAAATCATCGACCCGGTGACCGGTGAGGTGCTACCCGATGGCGAACAGGGCGAACTGGTGTTTACATCACTCACCAAGGAAGCCCTGCCGGTGATCCGCTACCGCACGCGCGACCTGACGCGCCTGCTGCCGCCCACGTCGCGCTCGATGCGGCGCATGGACAAGATTACCGGCCGTTCCGACGACATGCTGATCATTCGCGGCGTCAATGTATTCCCGTCGCAGATCGAGGAATTGATCCTCAAGACAACGACACTTTCGCCACATTACGTTCTGGAAATCGCCCGCCACGGCCACCTCGACGAGCTTGAAGTGCTGGTCGAACCGAAACCGGACTTCGCTGCCGCGAGTGAAGCGTCGCAGACAGCCACGGCACGGGAACTGCAGCACCACATCAAATCCTACATCGGCGTATCGACGAAAATTCGCATCGTTCCGATCGGCACCATCGAGCGCTCAATCGGCAAAGCCAAACGCGTCATCGACCGGCGACCGAAGTGAACACCAGTCTTGAGCCGATCGAACACGCCAGTCGCGACGAAATCGCCGCGTTGCAGCTAACGCGGCTGCGCCATACCCTTCGCCACGCCTACGACAACGTCGCCCACACTCGTGAAAAATTCGCGGCAGCCGGGATGCATCCCGACGATCTTCGCGACCTCGCCGATCTCGCCAGGTTTCCCTTCACGACCAAGGACGATCTGCGCCGCACCTATCCTTTTGGCATGTTTGCGGTGGCGATGGACGACATCGTGCGCATCCATGCGTCATCGGGCACGACCGGCAAACCGACGGTGGTTGGCTACACGCAACAGGATATCGATACTTGGGCCGGACTGATGGCGCGCTCGATCCGCGCCGCCGGCGGTTCGCGCACCGACATCATCCATATCACCCATGGCTATGGCTTGTTTACCGGTGGTCTCGGCGTCCATTACGGCGCCGAGCGCCTCGGCTGCGCGGTGGTGCCCATCAGTGGCGGGCAGACCGAACGACAGGTGCAATTGATTCTCGACTTCAAGCCGACCATGATCGTCGGCACGCCATCCTACATTCTCAACATCGTCGATGAGTTGGTTCGCCAGGGTATCGACCCGGTTTCTACCAGTCTGGTCCGCGGCATGTTTGGTGCGGAACCGTGGGGCGGGCGGATGCGTCTCGAGTTGGAGTCGCGGTTGGGCATTGCCGCGATGGATCTCTATGGTTTGTCCGAATTGATGGGGCCAGGTGTTGCCTGCGAGTGTCTCGAATCGAGGGATGGTCCGACCATCTGGGAAGACCACTTCTATCCAGAAATCGTCGACCCCGAAACGGGTGCGTTGTTGCCAGAAGGCGAACCCGGAGAACTGGTGTTTACCTCACTGACCAAACAAGCGTTGCCCATCATCCGCTACCGGACCCGTGACCTGACACGCCTCTTGCCGCCGACGGCCAGAAGCTTCCGCCGCTTCGAAAAAATTAGCGGCCGCTGCGACGACATGCTGATCATCCGCGGCGTCAACGTCTTTCCCTCGCAGATCGAAGAGTTGATCTTGAAAACGCCGCGCTTGTCGCCGCACTACTTGCTCGAACTGTCGCGGCGCGGCCACCTCGACGACCTGACGATACGCGTCGAAATCAAGCCAGAGGCAGCTTCGGAAGCCGACAAGCAGGCTGCGGCGCACGAACTGCAGCACCATATCAAATCCTACATCGGCATCAATACTTTGATCGAGATCGTGGCACCGGGTCATATCGAGCGCTCGGTCGGCAAGGCCAGGCGGGTTATCGACAAGCGTCCGCAGTGAATTCAAATTGCGCCTGTCACGAACTTCCTGTCGGTGCTTGCAACTTGCCGAGACAGGCGCTGATGCTGATACACTTCGACTAGCCCATTGAGTCTGGATCTAAACGCCATGTCTCTGCTTCACACCCGCCTCGGCATCCGAACCAAGCTGATACTCCTGTTTGTGGTGATCAAGCTGGTGCCATTGGTTCTGCTGGCGCTATTGGCTTGGGCGGGGGTAAAGCAGCTCGGCGAGCAGATGTCGGCGCGCAATGCAGAGATGGCCGAAGGCGTGCGCAAGACCGTAGGCCAAATGTCGACGCAGATGTCCGCAGAATCGGTGCGTGCCCTCGATGTCCGGTCGCGCGAAGCGATCGAGCGCCTGACCACCGATACCGCCCGCGCCGTCGCCGATTTCCTGCATGACCGCGATCGTGACATCCAGCTGGCGGCCAGTGTCGAACCCGGAGAACAGGCTTTTCGCCGCTTTCTCGCCACCCGTACCCGACAGCTGATCGATCCGGGCAAGTGGGTGTTGGGCGAGGACGGCAAGCGCTGGGTTCCCGCCGGCAAAAGCGCTCCGGCAGCGGCCACAGTTGCCCCGGCCAACCCCGAGAACAAGCAGGATTTCAATTACCGGCCGCCCGAGCAACTCGGCACGACGGTCGAGCGACCGCTCTACCATGAAATGACACTGGTTGGCCTCGATGGGCGCGAGCGGCTCAAGGTGACTGCCACCGACCTTCTGCCAAAGGAATTGCGCGACATCTCCAAACGCGAAAACACCTACGCCAAGGCTGAGAGCTATTTTTCCGAACTGAAGAAGCTCAAGCCCGGCGAAATCTATGTTTCCGATGTCATCGGTCCCTATGTCAAGTCGCATGTCATCGGGGCGCTGACACCGGCCAAGGCCGAGAAGGCCGGCATTCCCTTCGCACCGGACAAGGAGGCTTTTGCCGGTGCCGAAAACCCCAACGGCCGCCGCTTCCGCGGTATCGTCCGCTGGGCAACGCCGATGGTGCAAAACGGCCGCATCACCGGCTGGATCACGCTGGCGCTCGACCATACCCACATCATGAGTTTCACCGACGAGCTGATGCCGACCGAGGCGCGCTATACGCCGATCGCCGATGCCAGCAACGGCAACTATGCCTTCATGTGGGATTATCTTGATCGCAGCATCGCGCACCCGCGCCACTATTCGATCGTTGGCTTTGATCCGGCTACTGGCGAACGCGCGGTGCCTTGGCTGGAGGCATCGATTTATAAAAACTGGCAAGCGAGTGGCAAGCCCTTGCGTCAGTTCCTCGCCGATGTGCCCGCCTTCGACGGCCAGACCCGCGAGAAAAAACCGGCCAAGGAACTCACGCAGGCGGGCAACCTGGGCCTTGACTGTCGCTACCTCAATTTTGCGCCGCAATGTCAGGGCTGGTACAACCTCACAGAGAAAGGTGGCTCGGGCTCCTTCGTCATCCTCTGGTCCGGCATCTGGAAACTCACCACGGCCGCCACGATTCCTTACACGACCGGCCAATATGGCAAGACGCCGCGCGGCTTTGGCTATGTGACGATCGGCGCCAACGTCGATGAGTTCCACAAGGCCGCCACCGCAACCAAGACCGCCATGGATGCAAAAGTCAAGGCGCACGGCGAAGAAATGAAGAAAGCCGAAGCCGAGACCCAGAGCCTGATCGACAGCAGTCTTGGCGACACGGCGCGCAACCTCGGTTTTTCGACCAGCGTCATGGTCGCCATTGTCATCATGGTCGCCGTGTGGCTGGCCAATCTGCTGACGCGGCGGTTCACTTATTTTGCCGCCGCGCTGCGCCGCATCGAGCAAGGCGATCTCGATCATCGCCTGGAGAAAACCGGCGACGATGAACTTGGGCAGCTTGCCGTTTCGATCAATCACATGGCCGACAGCGTCCGCGAATCGGTAAACCGCCTCGACGAAGCCAGGGCTCGCGCCGAAGAGGCGAACCGCATGAAGAGCAGTTTCCTCGCCAGCATGTCCCATGAATTGCGCACGCCGCTCAACGGCATCCTCGGTTTTGCCGAACTGCTCGAACTGGAGCTCGACGACAAGGACCAGCGCGGTTATGCCGAAGCCATTCGCAGCAGCGGCGAACATCTTCTCGAGGTCGTCAATCAGGTGCTCGACCTGGCCAAGATTGAAGCCGGCAAGATGGAACTGCACCCGGAGCCGATTGACCTGTCAGCCCTGCTCGCCGAGTTGGCCCGGTCGCATCGCGCGCATGCGGCGCAGAAAGCCCTGCAATTGGTCGAACACTATGGCGATGACCTGCCGGCGCACTTTGTTTGCGACGCGACGCGACTACGGCAAGTGATGAACAACCTGCTAAATAATGCCATCAAGTTTACCGATGCCGGCCATGTCGATCTGACGGTCAGCCGGGGTGACGGACATCTGCGTTTTGTCGTCAGCGATACCGGTCCCGGCATTCCGCTCGAGCAGCAAGCCCGAATATTCGAAAAATTCCAGCAAGCCGAAAACTTCGTTACGCGCAAGCACGGCGGCACAGGTCTTGGCTTGGCGCTGGTCAAGGAACTGGTCGGATTAATGGGCGGCGAAGTGCATCTTGAATCGACGCCGGGCACGGGCACTTCTGTCAGCTTTACCCTGCCGATGCTACCCGTGCAGCCATCCGAGCCGTCCGTTGACGCGCCGGTGGCCACTCGCTGACCGTCGCTTGGCGCTCATGAAAAAGCGCATCCTCATCGTCGATGACACCGAGATCAACCGCCGGCTGGCAGCCGCCCTGCTCAAGCGGGACGGCTGGGATACGGCGGAGGCCCAAGACGGCCAAAGCGGCCTCGCCATCCTGTCCAGCGAAACCTTCGACGCCGTGTTGCTTGACATCAGCATGCCCGGACTCAACGGCGAGGATGTTTGCCGGCTTATCCGCAATACGCCAGCGCTGACGCACTTGCCTGTCATCGCCTACACGGCCCACGCGATGCCTGAAGAGAAGGACCAGATTCTCGCCTGCGGCTTCGACGCCTTGCTCATCAAACCGATATCAGCCGCCAGCTTGGCCGCTGCGCTGGCGGCGGTGCTGCCGGGACCGACAATCACAGCCATCGCGACGGAGCCCGAAACATGACTCATGAATCGTCACCCATCGAAACGGCCACTTTGGGTGGCGGCTGCTTCTGGTGCCTTGAAGCTGTCTTCGATCAGCTTCGTGGCGTTGTCGAGGCGATTTCCGGTTACGCCGGCGGCAGCTTGTCCAATCCCAGCTATAAGGCCGTCTGCTCGGGCGACACAGGCCACGCCGAGGTGGTGAAAATCCGCTTTGACAGCGATGTCATCAGCTACCGAGAACTGCTCGATATCTTCTTCAGCATTCATGATCCGACGACGCTGAACCGCCAGGGAAATGACATCGGCACGCAATACCGTTCGGTAATCTTTACTCATTCTGAATCGCAGGCACAGACGGCACGCCAAGTTGTCAGCGAAATGGGAACCGCCGGCACTTTCAACCAGCCCATCGTCACGGCAGTTCTGCCTGCACCGGGCTTTTGGCCGGCCGAACAGGAGCACCAGGACTATTTTTCCCGTAATGGCAATCAAGCCTATTGCCAGATAGTGGTGGGGCCGAAAGTGGCTAAATTTCGCACCAAGTTTGGTCGATTGCTCAAGGACTGAAGTGAGGCTCTGATTCAACAGGGACGGCGCTGCACGCATAAGCAACGCGCTGCGAATTGCCAATTCTGCCTCACACCAAAAGCTTTCCAGGCTAGCTAACCGTCCGCACATTCTGATACCATTGTCGTATCGTGATTTTCATGCCGGCGTCGTTTCATCGCGGCGGCACTGCAACCACTGACTGACAAAATTTCTCAGGATGGATGGAATGCGGCAAACGCTGCGCAAAACGCAAGAAGCGAATGAAACACCCGGTGAATCTGCTCTGATCATTGCGCTGGTGGCCATGTCGTTCGTAGTCACGGGTTCTTCAACCAATTAGCTCCCGGTATGGACTTGCTGTTTGGTTCGCTACGCAGTCTGACTATGTTCCTGGCGTGTTTCTGGGGCACCGTCGCCTATGCCGAGACCGCCGTCGTCATTCTCCTCGGCGAATCTGGCAGCGCCTATAGCGAGGTCGCAGGGGCGCTACGCGCCGAACTCGAGCGCGGCGGTATCGCGGCCGCCGATGTCAAGGAGGGAACCGACCTCGCCGGCCTGACGCGAAACCCGGCGAAGCTCTACATCGCAGTCGGCGCGGTTGCGCTGCAAGCCGCTCTCGATGCCGAGGCGAAAGTCCCGGTCCTCGCCACATTGCTACCTCAAGCCAGTTACCAGCGCATGGTCGAGCAGGCCGGGCCACTTGGCGGCAGGCAGATTTCCGCAGTCTGGCTCGATCAACCGTTGAGCCGGCAATTCGCGCTGATTCGACTGGCCCTGCCGGACAAGCGCCGCGTCGGCATTGTCCTGGGGCCGCAATCAAGCGCATTGAGTGGCTCCATGTCCGTGACAGCGGAAGCACAAGACTTGCGCTTGTTTACGAGTCGCGCCAATACGCCCGATGCAATTTACACCGCACTGCAAAAGCTGATGGGCGACATTGACGTACTGCTCGCCGCGCCGGACCCGGCTGTCTACAACAGCAATACCATTCAGAGCATCCTGCTGACGACTTATCGCGCACAGGTGCCACTGATTGGATTCTCCCCCGCCTATGTCAAAGCCGGCGCTCTGCTTGCGCTGTATTCAACGCCACGGCAGCTCGGCAGTCAGGCGGGTGAAATCGCTCGTGCCGTGCTCGCCGGTCGCCCCTTGCCACCGGCACAGCCACCGCGCGATTTTTCGATTTCCAGCAATACCCATGTGGCTCACTCTCTTGGTGCACATCTGGCCGATGACGCTCAGCTGACAGAACGCCTCCGGGCCATTGAAGTACGCCCGTAATTGCTGGCAACCGAATGCAGCTATTGGGTTTGCTGGCCTTCGAGAGGTATGGGTTGGGTCAGACCGAGGCGTCCTGCGGCGATCACCGCTTGGGTTCGGGATTGCACACCAAGAGCCCGCAGTATGATTGTTACATGCGCCTTGACCGTTTGTTAGCGGCGTCATGACAGCGGCACTCGTCGGCGTTCACACTTGGCGGCGGATTTTCTGGACGGCGGATAGGTTTGACGGGTAGACGAAACAGGGGCCATGACGGCCCCTGATTGGTTCAGCACGGCAGGTGA
>CAISUK010000256.1 GCA_903888645.1 uncultured Pseudomonadota bacterium
AAACTCGCCGACCTTTATGCGAGCTTCATCGACGAAGCCGCCGTTCAGACGCGCGGCCTGAAGCCATTGGCAGCAGAATTTGCGCGGATCGACGCGCTCGCCGACAAGAATGGCATCGCCGCATTGCTGGCCCACCTCAACGTGCTCGGTGTCAATGTGCCGATTGAAGCGGGGATCGACCAGGATGCGCGCGAGGCTACCCGTTACGCGGTTTATTTCGGCCAGGGCGGGCTCGGCCTGCCCGATCGCGATTACTACCTCAAGGACGACGACGCCAAGCTGAAGGGTTTCCGCGCCGACTATGCGAAACACGTCGCAAAGATGCTGGCGATGGCCGGTCAGGAAGATGCCGAGAAGACCGCGCAAACCATCCTCGACCTCGAGACTGCGCTCGCCAAAGTGCAATGGACCAAGGTGGAAAATCGCGATCCGGTCAAGACCTACAACAAGGTCGAGATTGCGAAACTGGAAGGCGTTGCGGCCAACTATGACTGGAAGACGTACCTCTCTGCCAGCGGCGTCGAAAGCAAGGTCGACTACGTGATCGTCCAGCAACCGAGCTTTTTCGCCGGCTTCGGCAAACTGCTCGCCGAGACTCCCTTGCCGGCCTGGAAAGCCTACTTCAAATGGCATTTGCTGAGCGCCTATGCGCCATACCTCGACAAGCGTTTTGTCGACGAGAATTTTTCCTTTTCGAGCGCGACCCTGCGTGGCATTCCCGAGAATCGGCCGCGCTGGAAGCGTGGCGTGGCGCTGGTCGAAGCGTCGATGGGCGAAGCGCTCGGCCAACTCTATGTCGCCAAACATTTTCCGCCGGAGCACAAGGCGCGCATGCAGACGCTGGTAACCAATCTGCTGACAGCCTACCGGCAGAGCATCGAAACGCTACCATGGATGAGTGACGAGACGAAAAAAGCGTCGCTGGTCAAACTCGCCAAATTCACCGCCAAGATTGGCTACCCCGACAAGTGGATCGATTACGGCAAACTCGCGATCGACCGTCAGGATCTGGTCGGCAATCTGATTCGTGCCCGGCGTTTCGCCTATGAACGGGATGTCGCCAAGCTCGGCAAGCCGATCGACCGTGGCGAATGGCATATGACGCCGCAAACGGTCAACGCCTACTACAACCCGGCGATGAACGAGATCGTCTTCCCGGCGGCGATCCTGCAGCCGCCATTCTTCAATGCCGCCGCTGACGATGCAGTGAATTACGGCGGCATCGGTGCCGTCATCGGCCATGAAATCAGCCACGGCTTCGATGACCAGGGCAGCCAGTTCGACGGCGACGGCAACCTGCGTGACTGGTGGACCAAGGAAGACCACGAAAAATTCGCCCTGCGTACCAAGGCGCTGGTCGAGCAATACGCCGCCTATAGCCCGTTGCCGGGCTACTCGGTCAACGGTGAACTGACCCTGGGCGAAAACATCGCCGACAACTCCGGGCTGGCGATCGCCTACAAGGCATATCGCATATCCCTGGGCGATCACGCCGCGCCGATCATCGAAGGCTTCTCCGGAGAGCAGCGCCTGTTCCTCGGCTGGGCGCAAGTCTGGCGCGGCAAGTCGCGCGATGCCGAGACGATCAGGTTGATCAAGATCGATCCGCATTCTCCGGCAATGTTCCGCGGCAACGGGCCACTAGGGAATCAGCCGGCATTCTATGCAGCGTTTGGCGTGAAAGAGGGCGACAAGATGTTTGTTGCGCCGGACAAGCGTGTGACGATCTGGTAGGTCTTTGGTCGTTGTGCTGCGATAACCCAGCCATTCAGGAGGTCTGTACCCATGCGCATGAAACTCGTTGTATCGCTGATCGCGGCGATCTGGATCACGCCCACGCTGGCTGACTCCACCGCTGACCATTGGAATCTCGCCGACCTCTATCCTTCGGTCGCGGCCTGGAGCGCCGATGCAGCAACCCTCGAAGCCCAGATGACGGAATTCGCCGGCTGCAAGAATCATCTCGGCGACAGCCTCGGCCGCTTTCGCAAATGCCTCGATCTCCAAGCGGACATGATCAAGACATACGCGAGGATGGAAATCTACGCCTCGCAACTTCTGGCCGAGGACACAGGCGCCGCCGCGAGCCTTGAACTGACGCAGAAAGGCGACGTGCTCGGTAACCGGCTGAACGAAGTCACCTCTTTTGTCAATCCTGAGGTTCTGCGTCTTGGTAGCAAGAAGGTCGCAAAGTTCCTCGCCAGCGATGCCAAGCTCAAGATTTACCGTCATCCACTCGATGAAATTCTTCGCGCCGCGCCGCATACGCTCGATGCAGGCGGCGAGTCGCTGCTCGCCCAGTTCGGCCTGATGTCCGGTGCCGGCGGCTCGGCGTACCGCATGCTGACCAATGCCGACATCCCCTGGCCGAAGATCAAGCTATCCACCGGCGAGGAAGTGGTCCTCGATGCGTCGGCCTACACCAAATATCGCGAGGCCGAAAATCGCGACGACCGCAAGCGCGTCATGGACGCCTTCTTCGCCACCTTCAAGATTTATGAGCGCTCGCTCGGCATCACCCTCTATTCGCAATTGAAGGAGGATTCGGTCTATGCCGGAGCACGCCGCTACCCGGACTCGATCACCCGGGCGCTCGATGCCAACCGCATTCCGGTGGCGGTGATCGATACCTTGATCGCGCAGACCAACGCCAATCTGCCGACGCTGCATCGCTACTTCCGGCTGCGTGCGAAGATGCTCGGCGTAACGCAAATGAGCTACTTCGATATCTATCCGCCGCTCGTTCATAGCGACACCAAGTTTCCTCTGGCAACGGCAGAACAATTGGTCAGCGAGGCGGTCGCACCGCTGGGTAGCGACTATGTCAAAGCCATGAGTGCCGGTTTCGCCAACCGCTGGATGGACGTCTACCCGCGGCCCCGGAAGCAGTCGGGCGCGCACATGGCCGGGGCAGCCTATGACGTGCACCCCTATGTGTTGATGAACTACAACGGCGACTATGCGTCCGTGACGACACTCGCGCACGAATGGGGCCATGCGATGCACTCGTACCTCACCAATCGAGCGCAGCCGTTCGTGACCTCCGACTATGCAATTTTCATCGCCGAAATCGCGTCAACCTTCAACGAAAAGCTCTTGCTCGATCGCATGTTGAAGGCAGCGCAAAGCGACGACGAGCGCCTCCTGTATCTCGGCTCGGCACTCGAAAACCTGCGCGGAACCTTTTACCGGCAAGCGATGTTCGCCGAATTCGAACGCAAGATACACGCGCAAGCAGACAAGGGCGAACCATTGAGCGGCGCTGCGTTGACGAGCACCTACTGCGACATCCTCAAACGCTATCACGGCGCCGCAGAGGGCGTGGTGGCGATCGATAACGCCTACTGCACCGAGTGGGCCTACATCCCGCACTTTTATAACTCTTTCTACGTTTATCAATACGCGACTTCGATTGCCGCCAGTTCATTGTTCGCCGACCGGGTCGGTCGTGGCGAACCGGGCGCGCTACAGCGCTATCTCGACCTCCTGCGCGCCGGCAGTTCGGACTACCCGTATGAACTTGTCAAGAAAGCCGGTGTTGATCTGGCCACGCCCGCGCCTTACCAGGCGCTGGTGGCGCGCATGAATACGATCATGGATGAAATCGAGGGCATTCTGGCGAAACGGCATTGATTGACATGCCGGAGCCAATGACACTGGTTATGCGGGTTGGCTGATCCGCAATCAGAACGAAGTCGGGTCGATTTACCAGATCGAGCAGGCCGCCCCCGGCGGCTTGGTCATCGGTGCGCCTGGCTTGCATGAGAAGGCCTTGGCAAACTCGGGCATATTGACGACAACACCATTGACCCGGTATCTCGCCGGCGAATGCGGGTCGGTCAGAGCCGATTCGCGCTGCTGTTCGGGGCGCGCATTCTCGCAGGCCCACTGGGCGAAGCCGACAAAGAAGCGCTGCTCGGGCGTCAGACCGTCGCGGTTTTCGAGTTTGCGTCCCTTCACTTCTTCCTGCCATGCAATGAAGGCAAGAATCTCGCCGCCGAGGTCGGCCACGTCTTCGCCCAAGGTGAGGTCACTCTTGATTTTCAGGTCGTCAACAGCGATGTAGGCGCCATACTGATCCGCCACGCACTTGGCGCGTTCGGTGAATTTGGCGGCGTCGTCCGCCGTCCACCAATCCCTGAGGTTGCCGTGCGCATCGTATTGGCGACCCTCGTCGTCAAAACCGTGCGTCAATTCGTGGCCGATGGTGCCTCCGGTATTGCCGTAGTTCGGCGCGTCGTCCAGCTTCGGGTCATACAGCGGCGGCTGCAGTATGCCAGCAGGAAAATTGATGTCGTTCATCTGCGCATCGAAGTAGGCATTGACGGTCGGTGGCGTCATTTGCCATTCGCCATGGTCCACAGGCTTGCCTATCTTGCCAAGCTGGCGGCGGAATTCGAATACGGCAGCACGGCGCAAGTTGCCGGCGAAGTCGTTGCGCTCGACCGTGATCGGCGAGTAGTCGCGCCACCGATCCGGATATCCGATCTTGTTCCGGATTGCGTGCAGCTTCTCCAGCGCGGCCTTCTTTGTCGCGTCGCTCATCCAGTCGCGCTCCTGCAAGCGGCGCGCCATGGCCGCCTCGATGCGCTGGACCATGTTCAGTGTGCCGGCTTTGGTTTCGGCCGTAAATGTCTTGCGCACGAATGCCTGGCCGAGTGCTTCGCCGAGTTGCTCGTCGACCAGCCGCACGCAGCGCTTCCAGCGCGGCTGGATCTCCTGGGCACCCTTCAGGTACTTGCGGTAGAAGGCAAAATCCTCCTGCACAAACGGTGCCGAAAGATAGGGCGCGCGGCCGTTGGCCAAATGAAAGCGCAGGTAGTCTTTCCACACCGATAGCGGCTCCGCGGCCAGCCGCCTGGAAATCTCTGCGAAGAAGGCCGGTGCGCTGACGTTGGCGATGTCGAAAGCGGGTGCCTTCAACTCGCCTAGGTATGCCGGCCACGCCAGGTTTGGCGCCATCGTGGTGAGTTCGCCGGGCGTCATCTTGTGCTTGGTTTTGTACGGGTCGCGACGCTCGACGTTGGTCAGCGATGCCCCGGCCAGCGCCGTTTCCAGGCGGATGATTTCGGCCGCGCTCCTTGCCGCTGCTGCGGGCGCGTCGCCGAGAAGTCCGAGCACTTTGGCCACATGGACCTGGTATTTCTCGCGGTTGTCCTTCGACTTGGCATCGTCATTGAAATAGTAGTCGCGGTCGGGCAGGCCAAGGCCATCCTGGTCGAAGCTGGCGATAACTTTCTCGGAGTCATCGGGATCCTGCTGCGAACCGATGCCGAAAAGGATATTCCGCCCCGCTGATTCCCGCTGCAGCCTTGCCAGCAAAGCGGCCAGTTCAGCAGGCGATTGCAGCGCCGCTATCGCCTCGAGATCGCTCTTGAGGGGAGCCGCGCCGAGCTTGTCCGCCACCGCTTCGTCCATGCATGAAGCATAGTAGTCGCCGATTTTTTGCGTCACCGCATCGCGGTTCTTGGCGGCGGCCGCCTGCTCCAGAATGCTGCGCAAGAACAGCGTATTGTCTTGGCCGAGCTTGCGGGTTACATCCCACGCCGTCTGGTCTGCCGGAATCGGGTTGTTTTTGATCCAGCCACCACAAGCGTACTGATAAAAGTCGACACACGCTTCGGCGGAGCGATCCATCGCCGTCACGTCCAGGCTAGGCGTGTAAGGCAGCGCCGGTTCGTCGGTCGATGCCGTGGCGACGGCGCTCATTGCGGTGAATAGCAGAGCGGTAAAGCTGCGGAATTTGGGTCGGGTCAGCATATTGCTCCTCTTCTGTGCGGCAGACATCAACGTTTACCTAACGTGCTTTGCACTGCCGTGACTCGCGCGGCGTGAACGCGTTCGGCAATTTGCGCCAGGTCGGTGCAACTGCGGGCAACGGCACCGGCGTCGATGCCGCGGGCGGCCACCAAGGCTTGCTGCCAGAGCCTGGCTTGCGGATAAACGCGCTCTTCGTGACCGAGACGTCCGCGGTAGTCGGCCTCGCAGGCCAGCAGGAATGGCGCAAAACGTTCGGGTCGGCGAATCGCGTCGCAGCTCTCGATCAATTTTACCTTGGTCGCCGCAGTGAGCTCATCGGCGCGGTGTACGGTGCCGTGGTATCGGGCTACCAGCAGCGCCAGATCGCGACAGTCAGTCGGAACGCGCAAGCGCTCGCACATGGGCTTGAGCATCGCCACGCTGGCGGTTTCGTGGCCGATATGCCGCGGCAACACATCGGCAGGGGTCGCACTCTTGCCTATGTCATGCGCAAGCGCAGCAAAGCGGGCCGCCAGAGGCGCCCCAAGACGCGCCGCCATATCAACCACCATCATGGTGTGGATGCCGGTATCGATCTCCGGATGATAATCAGCCCGTTGCGGCACGCCGAAGAGGGCGTCGACCTCCGGCAGAATGCGGGCGAGGGCACCGCATTGGCGAAGCATTTCGAAGAAACGCGCTGGTTTTTCTTCCATCAGGCCGCGCGCCAATTCCTGCCAGACGCGTTCAGCGACCAAGGCGTCGGCTTCGCCGTTATCGACCATCAATCGCATCAGTTCCAGCGTATCCGGGGCCAGCTTGAAATCGATGAATCGTGCCGCGAATCGCGCCACGCGCAAAATGCGCACCGGATCCTCGGAAAAAGCCGGCGAGACATGCCGAAAGACTCGATTGACGAGATCGCGCTGACCACCGTAGGGGTCCACAACGTTGCCTTGTTCATCCATCGCCATGGCATTGATGGTCAGGTCGCGGCGCGCCAGGTCCTGTTCCAGCGTAACCTCGGGCGCGGCGTGAAAAACGAAACCGTGATAGCCGGGCGTGGTCTTGCGCTCGGTGCGCGCCAACGCGTATTCCTCTTGCGTCTGCGGGTGCAGGAAGACCGGGAAGTCCTTGCCAACCGGACGAAAGCCGAGCCGCAGCATTTCCACCGGCGTCGCGCCAACGACAACCCAGTCGCGATCCTGCACAGGCAATCCGAGAAGTTCGTCGCGGACGGCACCGCCAACGACATACGTTTTCATACAGGGGATTTTACGGGTATCCGGGCGTCCGAAGCGCTTGCGCTGCTCGATGGTGATGTCGACTTGGCGAAGGGCACGCTGAGCGTACGGCAGACCAAGTTCGCCAAGTCACTTTTGTTGCCGCTGCACCCGAGCACGGCGGCGGCCCTGACACGTTTGGGCCGATCACCTGCGGCGATGACGATGATTGACATCACACCTGAACTGATCTTGGCATTCCTCGACCACTTGGAGCAAGAGCGCCATAACGCGATGCGCAGCCGCAATGCCCGACTAGCTGCTGGCGAGGACCGGATCAGTCGATGTTCGAGTTCATGCGAATTAGATATTCCTCGAAAACATCCAGAGGTAAAGGCCGGCTGAAAAGATAGCCCTGGAAAGCATGGCAGCCATTGTTGACCAGAAAGTCGCGCTGCCCCTGCGTTTCCACCCCTTCGGCGATGACAGCCAGGTCAAGGCTCTGGCCCAGCGCGACAACCGTTTGCGCGATCACCGCATCGTTCGAATCGACAAGCACATCACGCACAAACGATTGATCGATTTTCAACTGATCGAGCGGCAATCGTTTCAAGTAAGTCAGCGACGAATAGCCGGTACCGAAGTCGTCCATCGAGAATCCCACGCCGCGGGTTTTCAGGACGAGCACCTTGGCGATGGTGTCCTCTGCATTGTTTAGCAGCAGGCTCTCCGTCAATTCCAGTTTGAGCTTTTCTGGCGGGGCGCCGGTGTATTCGATCAAGGCCAGAACCTGCTCGACAAAATTCGGCAGGCTGACCTGCCGGGCGCTGACATTGACCGCCAGCGTGAGCTGAGCAAACTCTGCTCTCCCCGCCCAGGCCGCAAGCTGCCGGCAGGCTGTTTCCTGCACCCAGTGCCCGATCGGCAGGATCAGCCCGGCATCTTCGGCCAGGGAAATGAAATCCCCCGGAGGGACCAGGCCGCGTACCGGGTGCAGCCAGCGTATCAGGCTTTCGGCACCGACCACCCGACCGGACGAGTCGACTTGCGGCTGGTAGTGCAGGACGAACTGTTGTTCGACGATGGCCTTGCGCAATTCGATTTCCATGTCGGCCCTGGCCTTCGCCGTCGCCTGCATCTGCGGATCGAAAAAACGCAGCGTGTTGCGGCCGGCCGACTTGGCCTGGTACATGGCCGTGTCGGCGTGTTTCATCAATTCGTCCACGGTGACGGATTGATTGCCAAACAGGGCAATGCCGATGCTCAATGTGCAGTGATGGCTGCGCGCGGCAGGTTCGTCGCCGGTCGGCGTGACATCGATGCTGTAATAATCGCCAAGTCGGGTTTGAATCTTTACCGCTACATCTTCTGCCTGCATCGCCGCCATCTCGCTCTCGTCGAGATCTTCGAGAATGACGACAAATTCGTCGCCGCCAAGTCGGGCCGCGGTATCGACATCGCGAATGCAGGATTTCAGGCGACACGCCACTTCGATCAGCAGTTGATCGCCGGCATCGTGGCCCAGCGTGTCGTTGAGCGACTTGAAGTTGTCCATGTCGATCATGATCAAGGCGCCATGCCGGTGGTGCCGCGCACTACTCGCCAATGCCTGCCTGAGCCGATCAAGCATCAGCTTGCGATTGGGCAGTCCGGTCAGCGAGTCGTAGAAGGCCAGATATTCGATTTGGTCGGCGGCCGCCTTGCGCTCGGTGATGTCCTCGATCATGGCGAGGTGGCGGGGATGGGTTTCGTCCGCCACATAAATCGGGGCAATGGTCATATTGACCCAGACCACACTGCCATCCGGATGCAGATACCGTTTTTGCATCGTGAATCCAGGTATCGAACCGGCATTCAACAAGGCCATTTTGTCGAGACCCTTCTGAACGTCGTCGGGGTGGGTAATGTGCATCCAGTCGATGCCCGCCATTTCCTCCACGGTTCGTCCCACGATCCTGGCGAACATCGGATTCATCGCATGAACATGTCCCGAGAGGGAACCGATCATGGCGATGCCCAATGGGGCCTGCTCGAACATGGTCTTGAAGCGGGACTCAATAATTCTCAACGCCTCATCTGCCTGCTTGCGCTCGGTAATATCCTGTAATGAACCAAACAGGCGCGTCGCCATGTTGTCCGGCTCCCGCTCGGCTTGGCCACGGGCGAGGCACACTCGCGGCGTGCCATCCTTGCGCAAGGCGCGAAGTTCCAACTCGTAAGGCGTCCCATGGTTTACCGCGGCATCAACGGCATTCCTTAGCTGCTGCATGTCTTCGGGAGCATAGTGTTTCCCGTGTTCCGCAAAGGAGGGTGGCCCATCGGCGGGATCTCGCTGAAAGATTCGGAACAATTCGTCCGACCACGTCACCGTGTCCGATGCCACATCCCATTCCCAGCTACCGAGATGGGCGATGCGCTCGGTGCGCGCCAGCATGATCTGACTGCGCCGCAGCTGTTCCTCCGCCTGTTTGCGCTCGGTAATATCAGAAAGAATGCCATTCCACAGCACGGAACCGTCATCCTTGCCTTGCGGCTGCGCCTGCCCGCGCACCCATTTGAGCTTGCCGCTGCGTGTGCGGATACGATGTTCGTGC
>CAISUK010000257.1 GCA_903888645.1 uncultured Pseudomonadota bacterium
ATCTGAACGGACGAAGGCAACCGGATATTGGCGTGGCATGTTGGCCATGGCGGCTTCCCTGGCTGGCGTTTCCGTTGTCGGTTGGTTAGCCGTTTCGCAAGTGTCGACGCAGTTGCCGGAAAGAGTGGCAGTTGCGAACGTCGCCCCCGGTGTCGTCAAGCCGGTCGCGGTTGCTGCCAATGGCAATATGCAGGAATATCTCATCGCCCATCAGACCCATTCTCTCAGCGGACAGATGCAGAGCGGTACGCTCTACATTCGCACCGTTTCGGCTGAACGATGATTTTTCGCTTCTTCTGTTTTGCCGCAGCCTTGCTGGCTGCCGGAGCTTCGAATGCAGCGCCCGTACCTGACGGCCTTGCCTGGCTCAACCGGATCTCCGCGGCGGCGCGCAAGCTGACCTATAGCGGAACCTTCGTCTACCAAAGCGGATCGCATAGCGAAACCTCGCGCATCACGCATCTTGTCGATGGCGGAAGCGAACTGGAGCGCCTTGAGGTGCTCGAAGGAAGCCCGCGCGAAGTGGTACGCAACAATGACGAAGTCAAGTGCTATCTACCGGATAGCCATCTTGTCATTGTCGAACAATTCAGCCAGCAAAAGCGCTTTCCGGCCTTGCTGCCGAATGGCCTGGCCGAGCTGACGGAATACTACGTTGTGCGCAAAGGCAACAGCGGGCGGGTGGCCGGGCTCGATAGTCAGTCGGTCATGCTCGTGCCGCGCGATCAGTATCGTTATGGACATCTGTTCTGGGTGCACAGTGATTCGGGTTTGCTGCTAAAGGCGAGCATGCTTAATGAACGCGGCGACGTGCTCGAGTCGTTTGCCTTCACGCAATTGCAGGTCGGTGGTCCGGTAGAACGGAGCGCGCTTACCTCGCGATTCGACGCTGCCAGTCGCCCGGGGTCCGATTGGCGGGTCGACTACATCAAACCTCAGGATTCCCGTGTCGAGGAATCGGCATGGCAATTTCGCAACGTCGTGCCTGGCTTTCGCCGCATTGCCGGCATGAAGCGACCGGCCCGTCCCGGTGCGGCGGAGAGCGTCCACGTGGTTTTTTCTGACGGCCTCGCAGCGATTTCCGTTTTCATCGAACCGCTCACGGGTCGGCGCGATGCGCCGGAACTCTCGGCACTGACCATGGGTGCGATCAATGTTTTTAAGCGGGTGGTCGACGATCACCTGCTGGTTGTGATGGGCGAAGTGCCCATGCTGACATTGAAATTGATTGGCGAAGGCATCGAATCGAGAAAATGACCTATGACTGAAATGCCAGGAGTCGTAACCGCAATAGTAGGCGAACAAGCCATCGTCGAGATCGGGCCGCGCACTGCCGGCTGTGGCCGCTGCCATGAACCGGGCGGTTGTGGTTCGCCGTTGCTGGGTAAAAGCGGCCAGGGCGTGCGCCACTATCGCCTGCCGAACCGGGTCGGCGCAGGGATCGGCGATGACGTTGTGCTGACGCTGGCCGATGGCTCGTTGCTCAAGGTGTCCCTGCTGGCCTATCTCCTGCCTATTGTTCTGGTCTTGGGCGGTGCTGCCGCCGGGTTGCTGCTTTTGCCACAATCGGATGCCGCCTCGATGGTCGGCGCCGGCATCGGACTGGCCGTTGGCCTCGCCACACTGCGCCTGGCGCAATCGCGAATGCTGACGCGTCGGGAACCACTTTTAGACATGCGCATCAAAGAATGCGTTTTTCATTCGCACGAGGATATCCGTTTATGTTGAATCGCTTTTTCTTGACCATTGCCATCTCTATCCTTGCCCTGACAGCATCGGCGCAGGGCCGTGACCTTCCCGACTTTACCGATCTTGTGGAGAAGCAGGGGTCGGCGGTAGTCAATATCAGTACCACGCAAATCATTCGCGGCGGTCACGGCGGCGGCGCTGCGCCATTCGACGAAGACGATCCGGCCTTCGAATTCTTTCGCCGCTTTTTCCCGCATCAGCCGGGAATGCCCAATGCACCAAAGGAGTTTGAAAACAAGTCGCTCGGGTCTGGCTTCATCATCAGCGCCGATGGCTACATTTTGACCAATGCGCATGTGGTCGATGCGGCCGACGAAGTCATGGTCAAACTGACCGATAAGCGCGAACTCAAGGCCAAGGTGATCGGCGCCGACAAACGCACCGACGTGGCGCTTATCAAGATCGAAGCCACGGCACTGCCGGTGGTGAAAATCGGCGATGCCAATCGACTCAAGGTGGGCGAGTGGGTGGTCGCCATCGGTTCTCCGTTTGGCTTCGAGAACAGTGTGACGGCCGGTATCGTCAGCGCCAAGGGTCGTTCGCTGCCGCAGGAAAACTTTGTCCCCTTCATCCAGACCGATGCCGCGGTGAACCCGGGAAACTCGGGCGGTCCGCTGTTCAACATGCGTGGTGAAGTGATCGGCATCAACTCGCAGATTTACTCGCGCTCGGGCGGCTTCATGGGCCTGTCGTTCGCCATACCGATTGACCTGGCCATGGAGATTCAAGGGCAGTTGCGCAATGGCGGCAAGATCAGTCGCGGGCGCATCGGCGTCGTGATTCAGGAAGTGACGAAGGAATTGGCCGAATCGTTCGGACTGGCCAAACCGCAGGGCGCACTGGTGGTGTCGGTGGAGAAGGGCGGTCCGGCCGAGAAAGCCGGCATCGAGACGGGCGACGTCATCCTTCGCTTCAACGGCAAAGTCATCGAGCAGTCGAGCGACCTGCCGCGAATCGTCGGCGGTACCAAGCCGGGCAGCAAGGCCAGCGTGCAGCTATGGCATAAAGGCAGCGACAAGGAACTCAGCGTCGGCGTCGCCGAAATGCCGGAGGACAAGGCTGCAGCCAATCCGCACAGTCGACGCGGCAGCAAGAGCGCCGAACCGGCAGCCGCCAACCGGCTCGGACTGGTGCTCGCGGAGCCGACGGCAGAGCAGAAGCGGGAACTCAAGCTGAGCGCGGGGCTGATTGTGGAAGACGTGCGCAATGGCGCCGGCCATTACGATGTGCGGCCCGGCGACATCCTGCTGGCGATGATCATCAAAGGCAACCAGACAGAATTGAAGTCCGTCGAACAGTTCAACAAATTGATTGCCGGTCTGGACAAGTCATCCGTCTTTACGCTGCTCGTCCGCCGTGGCGAGAATCAGACCTTTGTCACGATCAAGGGATTAGGCGAAAAGTCGAGCGAAAAATCCGGCGATAAATCGGGTGACAAGTAAGGAGGTCGATCCACTCGCCACGGGCAAGACGGGGCCGGTGCCCCGTCTGACGCTCTACGGGCGTACCTACTGCCATCTTTGCGAGGACATGCTCGCTGCGCTGGAAGCCATGCGCAGCGAGTTTTTTTTCGCCATTGACGTCGTCGATGTCGATGCCGATCCGGCACTCGAAGCCAAGTATGACGAACTCGTTCCGGTACTTGTGGCAGGGCAGCGCGAACTCTGCCACTACTTTCTCGATGCGGTGGCGGTACGTGACTATCTGCAGGAGTTGCGCTGAATAAACGGTGCAATCAGGATTGCAGTGCTGGCGTGCGGTGCGCGGCGATGGTCTGGAGCAATTGCGAGAAAACTTTCGGTGTGCCGGCGACGATGTTGCCGGTGTTCAAGTAGTCCGATTCCCCGGCAATATCCCCGACCAGGCCGCCGGCTTCAGAAATGAGCAGCGCGCCAGCGGCCATGTCCCACGGCGACAGCCCAAACTCCCAGAAGCCGTCAAGGCGGCCGGCGGCGACGTAGGCGAGGTCCAGCGAGGCGGCACCCGGTCGACGCAAGCCGGCGGTTTTCTGCATCAGTTCGCGGAAGATGGCCATATAGGCGTCGACATGCTCGAACACGCGGTACGGAAAGCCGGTACCGATCAGGGCGGCGTCGAGTTTGTCGTGCTTCGATACGCGAATCCGCTTGTCATTGAGAAAGGCGCCGGCGCCCTTGCTCGCGACAAACAGTTCATTGCGGCCCGGATCGTAAACCACGCCATGGGCAAGCACGCCCTTGTGCGTCAAGCCGATCGAAACGGCATATTGCGGAAAGCCATGGATGAAATTGGTGGTGCCGTCGAGCGGGTCGATGATCCACTGGTATTCGGACTCGCCAGCGCCGGAGGCGCCCGACTCCTCTGCTAAAATCGAGTGGTTCGGATAGGCGTCGTGCAATACGTCGATAATCGCTGCCTCTGCGGCGCGGTCGACTTCCGTGACAAAATCATTTTGCTGTTTGGTGGCAACGCGCAAATGGCCGACATCGAAACTGGCGCGATTGATGATCTGGCCGGCGCGGCGGGCAGCTTTGACGGCGATTGTGAGCATGGGATGCATGGGATTTCGAAGCGCCGGTGGGCGCGCAGCTTGCGCGAGGTGCGAATTCTAATATGAACGCCCCGACCCCGCTCACGGCTCTGGCGCGCATTCGCGTCATCCTCTCGCGAACCAGTCATCCCGGCAACATTGGTGCGGCGGCGCGGGCGATGAAAACCATGGGGCTGTCACGGCTCTATCTGGTCGCTCCCCGACACTTCCCTGATCCGCAGGCACACGCCATGGCTGCGGGCGCCGTTGATCTGCTCGACAACGCGACGCTGTGCGACAGCGTTTCCGCTGCCCTGCAGGGCACCTCGTTGGCCGTTGCGGTCACGGCGCGGCGCCGCGAATTGGCTTCGCCGATTCTTTGGGCGCGAGGTGCAGCTTCGGAAATCGTCGCTGAGGCGATGCAAGGAGAAGTCGCCTTGCTGTTCGGCAATGAGACTTCCGGGCTGGCCAATGAGGAAACCGACCTTTGCCAGCGGCTGGTCATGATCCCCACCAATGCCGATTTCAAATCGCTCAATCTCGCTGCCGCCGTGCAGATACTCTGCTACGAAATTCGTCAGGCAGCGCTCGATCCCGGACCACCGCCGTCTATCACCGAAGCCGGTCAGCCAGCCCCGCACGAGGAGGTCGATGGTTTGCTAAATCACCTCGAGCGCGCTGCCATTTCGAGTGGATTTCTTGATCCAGCGGAACCGAAGCGCTTGATGCCGCGCATGCGCCGGATGTTCGCCCGCGCTCGCCCGGAGCGGGAAGAAATTGCCATATTGCGCGGGATGCTGGCGGCGCTGGAGAAAGAAAGTTGACCGGCGAAGATGGGTATTTTACATTTCAGCGAATACCACTGGAGATGATCAATGTTTGCTCGTTTGCGTGAGGACGTCTCCTGCGTTTTCGCCCGCGATCCGGCGGCGCGTTCGACCTGGGAGGTGCTGACCTGCTATCCGGGATTTCACGCGCTGACCTTGCACCGCTTATCGCACTGGCTTTGGCACCATCAGGTGCGCTGGTTCGCGCGCTGGTTATCGCATCTGACGCGTTGGCTGACGGGAATCGAGATCCACCCTGGGGCAACCATCGGTCGGCGCGTCTTCATCGATCATGGCATGGGTGTCGTCATTGGCGAAACCGCCGAAATCGGAGATGAATGCACGCTCTATCACGGGGTTACGCTGGGCGGGACTTCCTGGAAGAAGGGCAAGCGCCATCCGACACTAGCGCGCGGCGTGGTGATTGGCGCCGGTGCCAAGATTCTCGGACCGGTGGTGCTTGGCGAAGGTGCCAAGATCGGCTCGAATTCGGTGGTGGTGCGCGATGTGCCAGCAGCGGCCACGGCCGTTGGAATTCCCGCGCGAATCATCGAGGCGGGGCAGGCGCAGGTGCGCGAAGCGCATGCCGAACGGATGGGTTTTTCCGCCTATGCGGTAACGGCAAATGAAGACGATCCGCTGGCCAAGGCCATTCACGGCTTGCTCGATCATGCTGTCGAGACCGACCGTCGCCTGCAGTTATTGCTCTTGTCACTTGAGCGGGCCGGAGTTTCGCTGGACGACGCCCTCGCCACCGCCGACAAATTCGATCCAAACTATCTTGGAAAAATAGTTGACTGAAATAATCGGGTTTTGTATAGTCGAGCCTTGGTAATCGTCATTGGGCAGCGGAGAAATCCGCCACCGCTTTTCAACACAGAATCAACCCTGCGCCAATTCTATAACGAGGCTGACATCATGAGACTGACCACCAAAGGCCGCTTTGCCGTTACCGCGATGATCGATCTGTCCCTGCGCCAGCATGATGGTCCGGTTACGCTGGCCGGCATCAGCGAACGCCAGAAGATTTCTTTGTCATATCTTGAGCAACTATTCGGCAAGTTGCGCCGCCACCAGATCGTCGCCAGCGTGCGCGGCCCGGGTGGCGGTTATAGCCTGGCCAAACCGATGGAAAGCGTGTCGGTCGCAGATATCATTCACGCCGTGGACGAGCCGATGGATGCCACCAATTGTGGCGGCATGGGGAATTGTCATGGCGAGCAGCATCCGTGCATGACCCATCACCTGTGGACCACGCTCAATACTCGCATGCTTGATTATCTGAAGGGCGTGACGCTGGCCGAACTGGTGGCCCAGCAGAATCATCCGGAAGCCGCAGTGGTCAAGGATGAGCGTCCGGCGCGACGTCTGCGTCGCTCGGTTGCCGAGGCGCTGGCCGCCTGAGCGTTCGAGCATCACTTCATTCATTCACGAGCGCCGCAGAATCGTCATGTTTGCCCCGGTCTACTTCGATCACAATGCGACCACGCCAGTGGATGCGCGCGTGCTCGAGGCCATGCTGCCGTATTTCACGGAGCGCTTTGGCAACGCCTCGAGTCGCCATGAGTATGGACGGTCGGCGCGCAAGGCGATCGATGAAGCGCGGCAGAAAGTGGCGCTGGCGGTCGGTGCCCATCCGACCGAAGTGGTGTTCGTCGGCGGTGGTTCCGAAGCCAACAATCTCTTTATCAAGGGCGCGGCAAATTGCCTGAAGTCCGGTACGGTCGCGATTTCGGCCGTCGAACATCCTTGCGTGCGTGAACCGGCGCTCGAGTTGGGTCGGCAGGGCTGGCTGGTTCGCGAAATCGCCGTCGATGAACAGGGGCGCGTGAATTCCGATGGTTATGCTGATGCACTTGCGACCAAGCCACGCCTTATTTCCGTGATGATGGCCAATAACGAGACCGGTGTGCTACAGGATATGGCGCTGCTGGCCGAGATGGCCCGACCAAGTCGGGCCTGGTTTCATAGCGATGCTGTGCAAGCGCTCGGCAAGGTGCCGGTCGATTTTCGCGCGCTCAACGCCAGTGGCGTGCACGCCCTGACAATTTCCAGCCACAAGATCGGCGGGCCGAAAGGCGCCGCGGCGCTGGTGCTGGACAAACGCGTCGAGGTCAAGCCGCTAATCAGCGGCGGCGGTCACGAGCGCGGCCTGCGTTCGGGCACCGAAAATGTTGCCGCCATCGTAGGTTTTGGTGTGGCTTGCGCGCTTTTAACGGAGCGCCTGGCAGATCACCAGCAGCGTCTGAGCACGCTGCGCGGCGAACTCGAGCGCGGTTTGCCCACGCTCGGTGCAACGATATTCGGCCAGAGTGTTCCGCGCCTGACTAATACCGTCTGTTTTGCGTTTCCGGATATCGATGGCGAAACCCTGGTGGCCAAGCTCGACCGTGCCGGTTTTGCCGTCGCCAGTGGCGCCGCCTGCTCCAGTGCCAACCCGGAGCCAACGCATGTATTGCTGGCGATGGGTGTGCCTTCGGGGCTCGCGCGTGGGGCGGTGCGGATCAGCCTGGGCGGATCTAATTCAGCGCAGCAAGTCAGCGCTTTCTTGACGGTGCTTGGCGATACAGTCAGGCAGTTGCAACAGTTGACGGCGATGGCCGTCTAAATGCTGGACGCGTAGTTTTTTCAATAAGGTGCATGAAATGCTGAGATTCCCCATTTACCTCGATTACTCGGCGACCACACCGGTCGATCCGCGGGTCGCGGCAAAGATGATTCCCTATCTGACAGAAAAATTCGGCAACCCCGCGTCGCGCTCCCATGCTTTCGGCTGGGAGGCGGAAAAGGCCGTCGAGGACGCGCGCGCAGAAGTGGCGGCGCTGGTCAATGCCGATGCCAAGGACATTATCTTCACTTCCGGCGCGACCGAATCGAACAACCTCGCCATCAAGGGTGCGGCGCATTTCTATTCGGGCAAGGGCAAACACATCGTCACCGTATCCACCGAGCATAAGGCGGTGCTCGATACGGTGCGCGAACTGGAGCGCCAGGGATTCACGGCGACTTATCTCGAACCGCAGGAAAACGGGCTTATCAATATCGAGCAGTTCAAGCAAGCGCTGCGTCCCGATACCATTGTTGCCTCGGTGATGGCCGTCAATAACGAAATCGGCGTCATTCAGCCGATCGCCGAGTTGGGCGAGATCTGTCGCGACAAGGGCATCGTATTCCATGTCGATGCTGCCCAGGCCACCGGCAAGATGCCGATCGACATGAGCCGGTTGAAGGTCGATCTGATGTCATTCAGCGCCCATAAAACCTACGGCCCAAAGGGCATCGGCGCGCTCTACGTGCGCCGCAAGCCGCGCATTCGGCTGGAAGCGCAGATGCATGGCGGCGGCCATGAGCGCGGTCTGCGTTCGGGAACGCTGGCGACCCACCAGATCGTCGGCATGGGTGAAGCGTTTCGCCTTGCCCGCGAAGAGATGGGAGTCGAGAACGAGCGCATTCGTCGGCTGCGCGACAAGCTGCTCGCCGGCGTCCGTGATATCGAGGAAACCTTCGTCAATGGCGACCTCGAACAGCGGGTGCCGCACAACCTGAATATCAGCTTCAATTACGTCGAGGGCGAATCGCTGGTCATGGCGGTCAAGGAAATCGCGGTGTCGTCGGGCTCGGCGTGCACCTCGGCAAGTTTGGAACCCTCTTACGTGTTGCGCGCGCTCGGGCGTTCCGATGAACTGGCGCACAGCTCGATCCGCTTTACGCTCGGCCGTTTTACGACCGAAGAGGAAATCGATTTCACCGTCGCGCTGCTGCACCGGCAAATCGGCAAGCTGCGCGATCTGTCGCCGCTGTGGGAAATGTTCAAGGACGGCGTTGATCTCAACACCGTGCAATGGGCGGCTCATTGAAGCCTTGTACCTATCGAATTGAATTGACTGGAGATTGCAATGGCATACAGTGAAAAAGTCCTGGATCACTACGAGAATCCACGCAACGTCGGTGCTTTCGGCAAGGAAGACGAAGACGTCGGGACCGGTATGGTCGGCGCGCCGGCCTGTGGCGATGTCATGAAACTGCAGATCAAGGTTGGCCGCAACGGCCTGATCGAGGACGCCAAGTTCAAGACCTATGGCTGCGGCTCGGCGATCGCCTCGTCGTCGCTGGTTACCGAATGGGTAAAGGGCAAGACGCTTGACCAGGCGCTCGACATCAAGAACACGCATATCGCAGAAGAACTGGCGCTGCCGCCGGTTAAAATCCACTGCTCGATTCTCGCCGAAGATGCAATCAAGGCGGCGGTGGCGGATTACAAGAAGAAACACGGCGAATAACAAGGAGTTCGTAATGGCGGTCACACTGTCGGAAAAAGCGGCTACGCATGTCGCCAATTACATTGCCCGGCGCGGCAAAGGCATCGGTCTGCGCCTCGGCGTGCGCACCTCGGGCTGTTCGGGCATGGCCTACAAGTTGGAATTCGCCGATGCCGCCAATGACGAAGACATCATTTTCGAGAGTCACGGCGTCAAGGTGCTGATCGATCCGAAAAGCCTGCCTTATCTCGATGGCACCGAACTCGACTATGCCCGCGAAGGCTTGAACGAGGGCTTCAAGTTCAATAATCCCAACATCAAGGACCAGTGCGGCTGCGGCGAGAGCTTCACGGTCTGAAAGCGGTTTCAGCATGAGCCTCGACTTCAATCAGGACCACTACGCCCTGTTCGGAATGCCACGCGCCTATGCCGTCAATCTGGCTGAACTGGATCAGCGCTACCTGGCGTTGCAGGGGCGTGTCCATCCCGATAAACACGCGCACCTCGGTGATGCCGAAAAGCGCTTGGCGATGCAGTGGGCGACCCGCGCCAACGAGGCATATCAGACGCTGAAGCAACCCCTGAAGCGCGCCCGTTATCTGCTGGAACTTGTCGGCGTGGATCCGCAAATCGAAAACAACACGGCCATGCCGATAGAATTTCTGGTCGAACAAATGGAATGGCGCGAAGCGACTTTTGAGGCCCGCGATGCCGGCAAGACAGACGAACTGGAACGCCTGCATCAGCACCTGCTCCGCGACATGACGAAGCAATATGCGGAAATCGGTGCAGCCTTTGACGCTGCGCATGATTACCAGTGCGCAGCCGACATGGTGCGCCGGCTGCTCTTTCAGGAAAAACTTCTCAGCGAAATTGATGCGGCGATCGAAGTCCTCGAAGCCTGAGGCTCCTCAGGACTCCGCAATAAAAACTCATGGCACTACTGCAAATCTCCGAACCG
>CAISUK010000258.1 GCA_903888645.1 uncultured Pseudomonadota bacterium
CGATCTGCTCGACGATGGCGAGTGTCAGTATGGTTGCGATAAGGGTATAGGCCGTGACTTCGAACTCGCTGGCCCGCGCGTCAAGGGCGAGCCGCCAGACGAACACTGCAGCCACCGACGACAGGGCTAAAGAAACCGGAAACAGTGGATTCATGGCCTTGCGCGTGAAAAAGCTTTCTATGTAGCGCAGATGGTCGGGGAGCAGCTTTTCGCCAAGGTTGCGCACACCGAGGAATAGATTGATCTTGGCACTTTGGCGCATCGTCAGGAGTACCGCAAACGTCCACAGTCCTGTCGAGTTTGCAGCGTCTGCGGCGACGGCGAATACGGCGCAAGCGAGTAAAACCAGGGCGATCTCATGATAGAAGATCGCCTGCAAGGCATAGCTGAACCGAACCCAGCCGCGACAACCTTCGGGGCAGGGCTGTCGCCATGGTCCGGTGATGAACCCCAAGAGGAATCCGACCTCCTGCCATGCCCAGACGAGCAGGGCGCACGTAAAAGCGCAGTAGGCTCCCGCCGGCGTCAATTCGTTGCGGCTGACGACGAGGCCCCACAGTCCCAAGGCCAGGGTGATGGTCGCGCCCAGCATGCTCCAGGGGAATGTGCGCTTCGGCAGCCCGTCCATGTAAAGGATCACGCCGGTGCTGAACCACCAGACGAACAGGGTGAAAGCGAAGGGGGCCAGGTATTGCGTCATTTACGCCATTGTCCTCGTCACCATGTCGGCGCCAGCCGGATACCTGCCGGCAAGGCATTGGCTCGCGCCGGTAGCAGGTACATTCGGGTCATGGTTGCAGCTGCCGAGAGACTGAGCCCGATCCGCCGCAGGCTGCCCATCAGCCCGCCTTTGGCTCGCGCCGCTTCGATGCCGGCGTTGATGACGCGCAATTTTTCCAGACCGGCGCGGAATTTCGGGGAATCGAAATCGAGTGTCAGCGGGAAAACCTGTTGCGATATTTCTGATGTGATGCGAAACACGGTGAAATCGTATTCGGTCGGATCGACCCCGAGCGCCGCGTGGAATTCCGGACGGGAGTGATCGCGAACGTACATCGTGGCGAAAACAGCCAACACAAAGAAGCGAATCCACAGCTTGTTGATGCCGCTCAAGAGGCTCGGGTTAGCGCGCAACAACAAGGCGAACGCTTCGCCATGGCGGAATTCGTCGTTGCACCACTGTTCGAACCAGAGAAATATCGGGTGGAAACGCAGTTCCGGATGCCGTTCGGTCTGCCGGTAGATGGTGATATAGCGGGCATAACCAATCTTTTCGGAGAGGTAAGTTGCATAGAAAATAAATTTCGGGCGGAAGTACGTGTATTTCTTCGCGCGCGTCAAATAGCCAAGGTCAACGCCGATGCCGAAATCCTTCAGCCACTGATTGATGAAGCCGGCATGGCGAGCCTCGTCGCGGGTCATGTAGCCGAAAAGCTGTTGCAACTCCGGATTCTTGACCCGCTTTTTCATCTCCGAGTAAAGCACGCATCCAGAGAATTCCGAAGTGACGGAACTGATCAGGAAATCGGTGAACTCTTCATAGAGACCGGGCGGCAACTGAGAGTAGTCAGCGTTCATGTTCGCCGGACGCTGGAAATGACTGCCATTTGTGTCACGCTGGAATTCATCCATCAGCGCGTCCCATTCGGCTCTGACCGAGTCGATTTCGAGACGGTCCAGGGCGTCGAAATCGGTCGTGTAGAAGCGCGGCGTGAGAACGGTCTCGGCCAAGGCGCGGCTGGTTGCTTCGTTGGGTACCGGATCGGGAATCCTGGCGTTCATGGCTGTCTCCTCCTGATCGCAGCTGGCAATGGGTCCGCCGAGAAACCGACTTCCCATCGCATTGATAATTCAAATTGGCTGGTAAAGCGTATCCACCGCCGCTTGAGGTGGCCTGCCCTTACCACAGTCGCCCGGTGCTCGAGCAGGCAATGCTCACCGCAGCCTATCCGCGACGGCGCTTCGTGGATGAGCACGCTATCACCGGGCTGGATGTCGATGCCGCGCACGTCAAAGTGCGCGTGCAAGGTTTCATGCGTTTGCGCGAGGTCGACGGTGCAGGGCACGTCAATCGAATGGCGACGCGTCAGTCTGGCACTCATCGGTGGCTGATAGTCAAAAGTTTGGCAAAGGCCGCCGCATTGGTCGGTCCGAAGGATTCGAGATCGATGCGCCGTTCGGTCGCCGGGTCGAGCAAGGTCAGACGACCGTCGGCGCGGGCAATAAGTTCAAAAGGTGGCTCGGCGCCAATGCCGCGACTCCGGCGTTCTCTCGCCAGCCCGCGCATCGTGCCGCGCATAAAACCATTGGTGCCGGGTTCAATCATGGTCACAAGGCTGCCATCGCGCCCGTCCAGCACAGCGATGCTTCCGTCAGGGCGGTCCTCGTAGCGCAAACTGCGCTCGGCGACTGTCGCCGCGTCCGGCTCGGTCGTCCTGCCGATACCCGTCATGTGGCCGATCGCCGCCGCGGCAATCGTGAAGGCGATCAGCACGGCGGCGCCGATCAGCGGCGCGCGCGGAAAGGGAACGTAGTTGGCGGGGTCGCTCATCGACAAATCCCTATTGCTGGGCGACGACCATCGGCGAAGATTCGTTGGCGGCAGCACTCGCGATTTCAACCGGGCGAGTGGCCGGCCTGAGCGTTGACCCTTCCGCCGCAGCGATCGCGGTTGCGAGCAACTCGGCAACCACCTTGGCTTCGCTCACGTTGCGCAGCATCGGCTGAGTCCGCTTCAGGTGCCATGGGCGCACGTGAGGCCAGAGGTGGATATAGGCGATGCGGTCGTTCCCGGACAGCGCCAGCGCAATATCGCCGGTTCCGTCTGCATACTTTTGCAGACCCGCCGACTCGATGACGCGGAAGGGAATGTTGAAGGTGACGGTGAGGACAATGCCGACGCGCATTACGACGCGGCGGCTGGTGATTGTGTACAGCGTGGTTTGCCCGACCGCCCAACCCGCCAAAACGAATATCGCGATGGCGGCGAGTGCCAGTGGCAATAGCCAGGCCACGGCCAGCGCTGCTTCCGCAGCGGAGCCGCCATCGATCAGAACAGTGGCAGCGCGCGCGGCAAGCACCAACGCGAAATACACGGAGAGGTGACCCGTATGGAATGCGCTCCGCGCGATCGATTGCCAGCGAGGGGCGCCTTGCCACAAAATGTGCTCCCCTTCCGGGAGCGCGTCGGGCAGACCGCGCACCGGTTCGAACTCATGTTCCTGCGGGTTCATATCACCGGGCCAAGTCGCTTGGGTGTGGCATAGAGATGACCACCGGCGTAGTACGCGCAAATCTTGTCTTCCTCGAGCAGCGTCACCTGATCGGGGTTGCGCAGCCCCGGAACCCCGGCAAACTGGTGACCGCGGATGGACTTGACGCGGATCTCGCCCTGGACTCCATGCACCTTGGCCAGGTAAATCGGCAAGAGCACATGGCGATGTTCGCCGGTAGCTGTGACTTCGACTTCCAGATAGCGAATCTGCGGCTCCGAACGATCGACCCAGACATCGCGGCAGATTCCGCCGAGAACGCGATCGGTACCGATCACCGGCATTCCGCGTGGATCCGGATCGCGGCCTTCGATATTGAATTCGGTGGCAATCCGCATCGGCACAATCTTCGGCGCGCCGTCGATGGTGTGGTCCGGCTCATCGGAGCGATTGGCAAACGACGCCGGGCCAACCCCGTCGAGCAATGGATCGCCGGTTGGTTGCAGCGGTGCGCCAGGGAAAGGCGCAATCGGTTTGGCGCGTATAGGGCCGTATTCCGGTCGGTTATTGGGCGCCTCGTAGGTGCCGCCGTGGGCGAGCTTGAATACCTTCGGTGCTGGTGTTGCCGGCCAGCCCTGGACAAGGATATGCGGGGAACGATCCGACTTGAGCGGATAGCCCTCGCGCTTGTCTTCCCGCCGCAGGTAGATGAGCAGGCCAGCGAAAAAGAACCAAAAAAGGTAAAGCGTGACTTGTGCAACGTCGATATAGCTGGTTATTCCACCGGTATGCATGTTGTGACCTCCCTGGACTTAACGCGGCTAGCCGGGTAATTCGGCCAAGCCAAGACGTGATGAAACCGTTCGCGGAGCGGCATCGCTCGTCATATCGACGAGCGGGCCGATCGCAATCAGCGTGACGAAAAGCAGACCTATTTCCAAAAAATAGACAACCCCATAACCGCTTGAAACATCAATAAACGTAGTGCCAAGCAAACCTTGCGCGGCGACTTCCGCCACGGCGTCGCGAATGCCGCCGCCGAGGGCTACCGCAATACCCGCCGAGCAAGCCTGAACGGCGCCCCAGGCACCAAGGGCGAGGCCACTGCGGTCGCGTCGCTGGAGGCCCATGGCGGCCGTCAACGTACCGACTGAGAACAGACCGCCGCCGAAGCCGATGAGGATTGCGCCGAAGCGGAAAAGCAATGCCGAATCCAAGGGCGCCGCAAAGATCACTGCCGCAAAGGCGAAAACTCCCACAAGGGTTCCGTAGGCCGAGAGGCGCAACGGTTCCGCACCGCGCGCCAGCAAGCTTGCCGCAAGTGCGAAAGCAGCGATGGCACCGGCGGCGAGCAACGCGGTCAGGGTGGTGGTGGCGCTGACGGAAAGCTGCAGAACCTGTGCGCCGTAGGGTTCCAGAATGATGTCCTGCATGTTGAAGGCAGCGGTACCGAGGCCAAGGGCAACGAGAAAGCGCGTGGCGCCCTTGTTGCGCGTAAACGCTGCCCAGGAATCGCGAAACGCCGGCCGCGGCGCCGTATCTGCTGTGAGCAGCGGATTGCGTACTTCCTGCTTCCACAGGGCAAGCACATTCAGCACCATGGTGGCCGCAGCCGCCCCCTGAACCACCTTGATCAGACGGATCTGGCTGAAATCGGCCAGCAACAGACCAAACACCAGCCCGCTGACGACCATGCCCAATAGCAGCATCACGTACATGAGGGCGACTACCTTCGGCCGGGACTCGAGCGGGGCCAGGTCGGTGGCCAGGGCGAGGCCAGCGGTCTGCGTTGTCTGCAACCCGGCACCGACCAGGAGAAAAGCGATTGCCGAAGCAACTTGCCCGATCCAGGCCGGGCCATGCGTATCGCCTGACAAGAGAATCAGGGCGAAGGGCAGAATGGCCAGACCGCCGAACTGGATCAGTGTTCCCATCCAGATATAGGGAACGCGCTTCCAGCCTAGCACCGAACGGTGCGTATCCGAACGAAAACCCACCAGGGCGCGGAACGGCGCGAATATCAGTGGTAACGCTACCATCAATGAGACCAGCGACGCGGCGACGCCGAGTTCGACGATCATGACGCGATTCAGCGTGCCGATCAGCAGCACCGTGGCCATCCCCACGGATACCTGGAACAACGATAGCCGCAGCAACCTGCCGAGTGGCAACTCGGCGGTCGCGGCGTCGGCGAACGGCAGGTAACGCGTGCTCAGACGCGTCCAGCCGAGAGCCAGCTTTTCGTTCAGGCGCTTCATCCGTGCGCGAGCTCCAGCGCTTGAGAAATGTAAAAACCTCGCGCAATCCGCGAGGTACGGGCTGCTTTCCAGCCCTCAAGGGTCGGATGGGTGGCGAGCAGGCGGCGCAATTTTACCTCGCCTACCGGTTCAATTGCCGGGGAACGATCGCCACGCGGCAACAATTGGCCCACGGCATGCATTACCGTCAAGGCGGCAGTCCGCGGTGCGAAGGTAAATGCTACCGAAGTGTTGCAGCGAGAGGCGAGCTTGGTGAGCACCGTGACGATGTCGTTGGCCGGATAATGGATCAGGGAATCCATCGCTACCACGTGATCGAATTGCCCCAGCGCCGGATCGAGCATGTCGCCGACATGGAATTCGACAACGCCGCTCAGGTCTTTCGGGGCGCGCTCGCGGGCAAGGTCGACCAGCGTTTGCGACAGGTCGATCGCGACGACATGGGCGCCGCGGCGCGCCGCTTCGACCGCCAGCGCGCCGGTTCCGCAACCGGCGTCGAGCAGGCGCCGACCCGTCATATCGGCCGGTAGCCAGTCAAGCAGGGTCTGCCGCATTTCGTCGCGGCCGGCGCGCACGGTGGCGCGGATGCGTCCGACCGGGGCATCGGAAGTCAACCGTTTCCAGGCATCGACGGCAGTGCGGTCGAAATAGGTTTCGAGTTGACCGCGGCGTCGCTCGTAGGTTGTCGGCGGCATCAGTCGAACCCCAGCAGATCGAAAATTTCGCGGTCTTTCATCGGTTGTACCGAGAGTGGTTTGGTCCCTGCCCAGAGTGCCGCGGCGAGACGCAGATACTCGGCCTGCACCGCATCGACTTCCGGCGATGAGTCCATCTCGAACAGCGTGGCCTTCTTCAAGCGGCTGCGACGAATCACGTCGAGGTCAGGAAATTGTGCCATCGTCTTCAAGCCAATGGCATTATTGAAACGGTCGATCTGATCGGTTGCGTTACTGCGATTGGCGATAACTCCACCAAGTCGCACATTGTAATTCTTCGACTTGGCCAGGATAGCCGCGACGATTCGGTTCATCGCGAAAATCGAATCGAAATCGTTGGCAGTCACGATGAGGGCGCGGTCGGCGTGCTGCAGCGGCGCAGCAAACCCGCCGCAGACCACATCGCCAAGCACATCGAATATCACGACGTCAGTGTCTTCAAGGAGGTGGTGTTCCTTCAGCAGCTTGACGGTCTGCCCGACCACATAGCCGCCGCAACCGGTACCTGCCGGCGGTCCGCCCGCTTCGACACACATCACGCCGTTGTAGCCGGCAAAGACGAAGTCTTCGGGACGCAACTCCTCGGGATGGAAATCCACGGTTTCGAGAATGTCGATGACGGTCGGCACCAGACATTTGGTGAGCGTAAATGTTGAGTCGTGCTTGGGATCGCAGCCAATTTGCAGGACGCGTTTGCCCAGCTTGGAAAACGCGACGGACAGGTTCGACGACGTTGTGCTCTTGCCGATTCCGCCCTTGCCGTAAATGGCGAATACCTTGGCATTGCCGATCTTCAGGTTCGGATCCAACGGCACCTGAACACTGCCTTCGCCGTCCGGGCGGGGCATGCGCCTGGTGATCTCGGATACCGGAACGGTTGCGTAGTCTGTCACTCGGCACACTCCAGGCGAACAACTTTTCCGGCTTCGATTTGATGCTTTGTCATTGGTTCCCGATCATGATGGTTCATGCTGCTTCCGGCTCGTACACACCTTCGAGCCGGTCTTCCAGTTCTTCGCCGGCACGGCGCAAGGCTTCCAGCATTTCGTCGTCGGGCGTCCAATAACTGCGGGCGTGCGCCTCGAGCAGGCGATTGGCCACTTTAGCCGACGCCGTCGGGTTGAGCTTGGATAACCGCGCGCGCATTTCCGGGTCAAGCACGAAAGTTTGCGACAACTGCTCGTAAACCCACGGCGCCACCTGCCCGGTTGTTGCGGACCAGCCCATCGTATTAGTTACATGGACTTCGATCTGGCGCACGCCTTCGTAGCCGTGCTTGAGCATCCCCTCGTACCACTTGGGATTGAGGATACGCGTGCGCGCCTCCAGTGCCACCTGCTCGGAGAGCGTCCGCACCTTGCCTTCGCCGCAAGTCTGGTCGCCAATATAGACGGGCGCTACCGCGGCACCCTTGCCTTTGGCGCGTTTCACGGCTCGGCTGATTCCGCCCAGCGTATCGAAGTAGTTGTCGATATCGGTAACACCCAACTCAACGGAATCCAGATTCTGGTAGGCGAGGTCCACATCGGCGAGCAAGCTCTTCAGGAGTTCTGCCTGCTGCACCGGTTTGCCGGTGCGGCCAAACGCGAAGCACTTGCGTCTGGTGTAGGTCTCGGCCAACTGGTCCTCGTCATCCCAGCGGCTGTTCTCGATCAAGTGGTTCACATTCGAGCCATAGGCGCCGTCGGCATTGCCATAGACACGCAGTGAAGCGGTTTCGAGGTCGCAGCCGTGCTCCTGCTGGTAGGCTAGGGCATGCTTGCGCACGAAATTACGTTCGAGTGGCTCGTCGGCCGCCGCGGCAAGGTAGGATGCCTCGGCAAGAACCTTGATCTGCAGCGGCAGCAGGTCGCGGAAAATGCCGGACAGCGTCACCATGACATCGATGCGCGGCCTGCCCAGTTCTTCGAGCGGTATCAGCAGGGCGCCAGCTAGACGACCGTAGCTATCGAAGCGCGGCTTGGCGCCGATCAGCGCAAGCGCCTGGGCCATGGGCGCGCCTTCGGACTTCAAGTTGTCGGTACCCCAGAGCACGATCGCGACGGATTCGGGTATCGCGTTGCCGTCTGCCATATGCCGTTCAATCAATCGCGTGGCTTGCCGGGCACCGTCGGCTACGGCAAAGGCGCTGGGAATCCGGAATGGATCAAAGCCGTGCAGGTTGCGGCCGGTCGGAAGGATCTCCGGCGTGCGCAGCAAGTCGCCGCCGGGCGCCGGCCGGGCGTAGCGCCCGTCGAGCGCATCGATGATGCCCTGGATCTCGGTGTCCTTGGACAGCAGGCGGTCGGTGACGGCGAGGCTGCGCAGCAGCGTGACGGTCTTTTCATCGGCGGCAACGCCGGCTTTGGCCAACGCCTTCTCAGGCTGGTCACCTTGCACCAGCGCTTCAAATACGGCCAGCGGCAGATCGGTATCGTTCCCCGCCTTGGCTAGCGCCTGCAGCATCTCGACCCTTTGTTCGGCCGACAGGGGCTCGCCGACGACATGCAGTCCGTGGGGAATCAATGTGTATTCAAGTTCGAGAATTTCATGCCCCAGGCACTCGATCCGCTGCTCCTCGTCGCCGTCCCAAAGGGGCGTGTCCGGTGTGAGATCGATGGCTGCGGCCTGCGCCTGGATCAACTCGGCCAGTGGCCTGCGCTCACTCACCGCATCCGGGGTCAGCCCGCGCCAGCGCTCGATCGAAGCCTTCAGGTCGACGAGTCCGCGATACAGTCCGGCATGCGCCACCGGCGGCGTCAGGTAGCTGATCAGGGTCGCGGCGGCACGCCGCTTGGCGATGGTCCCCTCGGACGGGTTGTTCGATGCGTAAAGATACAAATTAGGCAAGTCGCCAATCATGCGGTCGGGCCAGCAGGCGCCAGAGAGACCGGCCTGCTTGCCAGGCATGAACTCGAGCGCGCCGTGGGTGCCGAAATGCAGTACGGCGTGGGCGCCAAAATCTTCGCGAATCCAGCGATAAAAAGCCGAGAAAGCGTGGGTTGGCGCAAAGCCCTTTTCGAACAGGAGGCGCATCGGATCGCCTTCATAGCCGAATGCCGGCTGAATGCCGACGAAGACATTGCCGAACTCGGCACCGAGAATGAATATCGAACTGCCATCGCTCTGTTGTTTGCCCGGCGCCGAACCCCAGTGGGTCTCGATCTCGGCCAGCCAGCGTTCGCGACGAACGTGGGTATCGACAGGAATCCGCGTGTGCACATTCGCGTGGGCGCCGAAGCGTTCGGCATTGCCGGCGATGATGCGTTCGCGCAGTTCGTCGACCGTTGCCGGCACCGTCACCACGTAACCCTCCTGGCGCATCGCCAGCAAGGTCCGATGCAACGATTCGAATACCGAAAGATAGGCCGCGGTACCTGTGTTGCCGGCATTGGGCGGGAAGTTGAACAATACCATCGCCACCTTGCGCTTGGCACGCTCGGTGCGGCGTAGATCAACCAGTTTTGCGACCCGCGCCGCGAGCATCTCAGCCCGCTCGCTGCAGACGTGCATGTCACGGCCATTGTCGTTTGCGCCGAACTTGCAGTCGTGATCGCAACCCTTGCATTTCGCTCCCGATGAATCTGTGCGGCCGCCGTAGATCATGGGCCCGGTCGCGCCGTCCAACTCAGGGATGGCGACCATGATCGTGCTTTCCACCGGCATCAGTCCGCGGTCCGAGCACCCCCACCGCTCCAGCGTCTGGAACTCCACGGGATGCGCAGCCAGATAGGGGACGTCCAGCTGTGCAAGGACTTCCTCGGCAGCTTTCGAATCGTTATAGGCTGGGCCGCCGACCAGGGAAAAACCGGTCAATGAGACCACCGCATCGACGATGGTACGGCCGTCGCGGCGAAAGAACTTTTCCACCGCTGGCCGCGCGTCGAGCCCGGTGGCCAACGCCGGTACGACGTTTAGGCCACGAGCCTCCAGTGCGTTAATGACGCCGTCGTAGTGCTCGGAGTTGTTGGCCAGCAGATAGGAGCGCAACACCAGCAAGCCGACCGTGCCGCGTGTCCCGGTTGCCGGCAGCGCAGCAGCACTTTCCGAGATGCGGCCCTTCATGCGCGGGTGGTAGACGCCCACCTCCGGATATTCAAGCGGCGCTCCCACCTTGATGGCCCCGCGCAGCACGCGGCGGGGGCCGTCGGCATAACGCTCGATGAGAAAGCGCACCATGTTGGCGGCGTTCTCTTCCGAACCGCCGAGCCAGTACTGCAGAGTCAGAAAGTAGGCGCGGACATCCTGCGCGGTGCCCGGGATGAATCTCAGCAGTTGCGGAATCCGCCGCAACATTTTCATTTGCTGCGCGCCGGCTGTGGCCGTCTTGTTCTTGTCGCCACCGCGCAGGCGTTTGAGCAGCGCGAGCGGCCCGCTGCTCGGTGCACTCATGTCGAAGCGGCCCATGCGCGTCATGCGCGTCACTTCACCCGCAGACATGCAGCAGACCATCGCGTCGCACTTGTCACGACGCTGTTGCAGCGCCGGCAACACGGGGAGGTAATGATCTTCCAGGAACAGCATCGAGGCGAGGATGATGTCGCCTTCGGCGATGTCGGCCTTGCAGCGGTCAAGCGCCTCGTCGTCCCCCGACCATTGCGATGCCGCGTGCACCTTTAACGACAATCCAGGCACCTCGCGGGAGAGATAACTTTTCGAGCGGTCGATGGCACTGAACAAATGCGTGTCCATCGTCACGATCACGACCCGCACGGGTTCTGATTTAGCGGCCGAAGTGAGCTTTTGCATCGTAAAGAGTCTCCACAGTGATCGCCGCCACGCCTTGTTCTTTGGCAAAGCGTTCGGTATTGCGTCGTGCTTTTCCGCGAACGAAGAAAGGAATCTTCTGCAGTTCGCGCTCCCCGTCCGGCGTCCACACTGGCGTACTGACCGTGTTGGTCGGCGCCGGCGCCGTTGTTGTAATTGATTCATTTGCGGATACAGCAGCCGTTATCGCTTGTGCCGGAGGCAGCGCCGCAGCTACTACCGCATTTTCCGCTGGCGCTACCATTGCTTCCACCGAAGCCGCTGCGCTTGGCGCTGCCGCGGCCACGTTAGCCACCTTAGCCATGTTGGGCAGGTGCGAAGCGACCGCATTATCGTGGAATTCGAAGTCTTCGCGGAACATTTGCAGCAAGTGTTCCTCGAGTCCCATGACCAATGGATGAACCCATGTGTCGAAAATGACGTTTGCACCTTCGAAACCATAGACCGGGCTGTACCGCGCCGGCGCATCCTGGACATGAATAGGGGTCGAGATGACGGCGCAAGCGATGCCCAGGCGCTTGGAAATGTGTCGCTCCATTTGCGTGCCGAGCACCAGCTCCGGTGCCGCTTCGGCGATGGCCTTTTCTACTTCGAGGTAGTCGTCGGTGATGAGTGCAGTCAATCCGTGGCTTGCCGCCGCTTCGCGAACGTCGCGCGCAAACTCTCGGCTGTAAGTGCCGAGCCCGACCACAGTGAAACCCATTTCATCCCTGGCGATGCGCGCCGCGGCGACTGCGTGCGTGGCATCTGCGAAAATGAAAACGCGCTTGCCGGTGAGGTAGGTGGAGTCCACCGAACGCGAGTACCAGGGCAAACGAGATTGCGACGAGTCGAGCGATGCTTCCCCAGGATGCTCGCGCGCCAGTACCGCAGAAGCATCGACACCAGCCAATTTGGCGACTTCTGCGACGAATTCGCGCGTTGCCCTCACGCCCATCGGAATGACCGTGGTGTGCGGGATGCCGAAAGTTCGCTGCAACCAAGACGATGTGACGCGCGAGATTTCCGGATAAAGGTCGATGTTGAAGTCGGCGTCGGGAATGCGTTTGATGTCTTCGGGCGAGGCGCCAAGCGGAATGACCGCATTGACATCGATACCCAATTGCCCGAGCAGGCGGGTGATCTCCACCACATCGTCGCGACAACGGAAACCCAGCTTGGTCGGCCCGAGGATGTTGGCGCTGGGGCGCTCCGCGCGGCGCGCCGGCCGCGGCGTCCCCGGCGCCGGGATGCGATCGGCCAGCAAGGCCCGCGTAAGCTGATACAAGGTTTCCGCAGCACCCCAGTTCTCTTTTTTCGAGTAGGAGGGAAGTTCGAGCGGTACTACCGGAACCGGGATTCCCATGCCGCGGGCCAGCGCTCCAGGCTGATCCTGAATAAGTTCGGCGGTGCACGATTCTCCGACCAGCAACGCCTGCGGCGAAAAGCGTTCGTAGGCATCGCTGATGGCGGCTTTCACCAGATTCGCGGTGTCGCCACCCAGATCGCGCGCCTGGAATGTCGTGTAAGTGACCGGCGGCCGGCGGTCGTTACGCTCGATCATCGTAAATAGAAGATCGGCATAGGTATCGCCCTGCGGGGCGTGCAATACCAGATGAACACCGCGCATTGCTGCGGCGATGCGCATAGCGCCAACGTGCGGTGGGCCTTCGTAAGTCCAGAGCGTTAGTTGCATTGCGGGGTGCTCAAAGTTTCAGGCGTGCACGGCGGTCCAGTGGCCGGGCGAAAATTTCGGCGAGATCGGCAGCCTGGTCATAGCCTTGTATCGGTGTAAAAACGAGTTCGATTGACCATTTTGTAGTAAAGCCCTCAGCTTCCAGCGGGTTGGCCAGACCAAGGCCGCAAACCGTGATATCCGGTTTTGCCGCGCGCACGCGATCCAGCTGTTTCTCAACGTGCTGTCCCTCCGAGATTAGCGTCGACTCGGGTAACAGGGCCAGTTCGGCCGCTACCATTTGGCGATCCAGATAGGGCGTGCCTACTTCAATCAACTCCATGCCCATTTCGTTGTGGAGAAAGCGCGCCAGGGGAATTTCCAGCTGCGAATCCGGCATCAGGAAAAGCTTCTTGCCGACCAGTTGGGTACGGTATTTGGCCAGGCCCTTGTTGGCGCGTTCGACGAGTGGCCTGGTCACGGTATCGAACAGCGCTGCGTCGACATTCCATTGCGCTGCTGCTGCAGCAAGCCAGGCAGTCGTGGCATCGGCGCCCAGCGGATAAGGGGCAGAGAGTGCGGTAGCGCCGCGCGCGATCAAGGCGCGAACCGTCTCGCCATTGAAAGGCTGGGCGAGCAGCAGCACGGTATTTGGTCCGACCGATGGCAAATCGGCGGCACGGCGCGCCGGGAAAAAGCTCACCGGGCCGATGCCCAATTGATCGAAGCAACGGCGGAACTGATCCTCGACGATGTCGGCAACGCAGCCCACGACCAGAAGTTGCTTCTCTTCGCTGTGCGGCAGCAATGGGATCATTGCCTTGAGCGCGTTGTCCTCGCCCTGCGTGAAGGTGCTCTCGATGCCCGATCCGGAATAACTAAGCACGCGCACTTTCGGCAGGAGCCGCGTATTGAGCCTTTCAGCGGCTTTGTCAAGATCCAGCTTGATCACCTCGGAAGGGCAGGAGCCGACCAGAAATAACGTTGTAATGTCGGGACGCCGTTCAAGCAGCGTCACGCAGATACGGTCAAGTTCGTCGCCGGCGTCAGCGAGTCCGGCAAGATCGCGATCGGTGAGAATAGCCGTTCCGAAGCGGGGTTCGGCGAAGATCATGACGCCGGCTGCCGACTGCATGAGATGCGCGCAGGTACGCGATCCAACTACCAGGAAAAAAGCATCCTGCATTTTCCGGTGCAGCCAGACAATTCCGGTGAGTCCACAGAAAACCTCGCGCTGGCCGCGCTCCTTGAGCACTGGCAAAGCTTTGCGTAGCGGAACTTCTACCGATCGTGCTACTGCCGAGAGATCGCTCATTCGCTCAGTGCCAGTGTGGTCGACGCTTGCTGGGCCATGCTATCCCGCTGCAGGCGCGCGGCACGCAGCTTGAGCAGGAACTGGGCAGCGTTTATCACATAAGTCGTGTAGGCGGCGAGCGCCAGCAACATCTGTTCGCGTGGACTCAGCGTGCCAGTGATCAAGGACACCAGATATGCGCTGTGGAGACCGATGACCAGCATGCTGAAAACATCTTCCCAAAAAAAGGGGCGAGCAAAAAGGTAAACCCCGAAGACCTCTTTCTCCCAGATGGCCCCGGTAATCATGATCGTGTAAAGGACGAAAGTCTTGATGACCACGGATGTGGTCGCCGCCGCCAGCCCTTCACCAGTAATCAGAAAGCGCAGCACGAGGCCGAGGCTCACCAGAAAGACCAGGAACTGAACGGGCGCCAGAATTCCTTGAACCAGCGTCCAGCGCGACGCATCCCGCCGCGCTCGTTCTGCTTCTGTATAAAGTGGCGGGTGAACCGCCCGCTGAACCGCCCTGTTGGACATCGTAGACCGTTTCCTCCCAGTCAAAAATGTAGCCCGCTTCCCCAAAACTGTCAACTTAAATGGACGTAACGAAAGCTTGACATTCTGCTGACTTTGGCGGATGGTATTAGTAGCACTGGCAAATTGGGTCGGCGATTTTTCGCTGGATGCGGTTTCCATCGGAGCCGGGATTCCGGCAATGTCTCTATTTTGAATGGCTGACTTCGCCAGAAGCCCGGCCAGATCTCCTTCAGGGAAGGAGCAAGTGTTGGACCGTTTACCGGATGACGGCATTACACATGGTAGCCAAAGGGTGCAGGACTGGGAACGCTGGTCCAATGTCGCCAACGGCGCCGACATGACTATTGATACGGCTGGTCATGAATTTCGGGTTGGCGTTCCAGTTGGCGTTTCCAGTGTCAGTGTTTCCGACCTCCGCCTCTTAGACGATCGGCAGGCGCAATTGGCTCGTCTGATCGATGGGGAGTTGATTCCCCGCTTGATGCGTTGTCACGATCCAGATCGCACCGCGAAAAGTTCCGGGGCAATTTTAGCCGAAGCTGCAGAAGGCTTTTCCGAGCAGGTGAGGGAGTTGGCGCGTATTGTTCTAACGAGCGATTTCTCGGTCGCGGTAGCGTTTGTTCGCTCCGGTAGCCTGAGTGGGGCCTCCCTCGAGAATCTTTGCACGGAACTGCTGGCCCCGACCGCGCGGCGCCTGGGCGACCTTTGGGAGCAGGATCTCTGTCATTTCGCCGATGTCACGCTGGGCTTGTGGCGATTGCAGCAGGTCTTGCGCGAATTCAGTGAAGTCCTGCCCAGCGACAGGCCGCGACTCGAGCGCGCACGCAGTGCTTTGCTGGTCCCCGCTCCGGGAGAACAGCACACCTTCGGGCTCTCCATGGTGATGGAGTTTTTTCTTCGCGCGGGTTGGGATGTCTGCGGCGGCCCGCCATCTTTCGCCGGCGAGCTTCGCGATCTGGTCCGGGCCAATTGGTTCGACATCATCGGCTTCTCCGTCAGTTCGGATAAGGCTTTGGAGCACCTTGCCTCCTGTATTCGCGAGGTGCGGGCAGTGTCGCGAAATCCGTTGCTTGGCGTATTGGTTGGCGGCACCCTGTTTGCCCATCAGCCTGAGTTGGCGGCGACCGTCGGCGCCGACCTTTCGGTGATTGATGGTCATTTGGCGCCGAACGAGGCGGAACGGTTTTTGTTGCGCTTGCGTGGAACGAAAATTTAATGTTTATGGGCGTAGGCGGTCATTGGTTTGTCGCTTCAAGAAACTATTTGTTGAAGAAAATCGTTGATTTTTCTCAAGTACAACTACATTTATCAGTGCATGGCCAAACACGCCAAGCCAGCGGGCCGGTCGTCTTGGCGACGGTCTGACTGCGTAAATCAAGGGGATTATTTTGCATCGGCCGGACCGAAACGTATCACCTGACAAGGGCGCGCCATCCGCCATGACTGCCGACGACCATGGTGACTTGGCCGTATCAGATCGGGTTCCGGCAAACGCTGTCGATGTGCCCCGAAAGACCTTGGGCGGCCTCGATGCGGAAGCAGCCGCGGCGCTGGTCGCCGCCGCAGCAGACGTTGCCTTGGTCGTCGACGCTGACGGCGTGATCCGCGACGTTGCGTTCGGCAGCGAGGAAATGTCGCGCGAGGGCTATGCAAAGTGGCTCGGCCAGCCGTGGGCCGAGACAGTCACCGCCGAAAGTCGGCCGAAAGTTGAAGCGTTGCTGCGCGACGTCGCCTCCAATGTGGCGACCAAGGGGCGCCATGTCAATCACACCTCGGCGCGCGGTGCAGATATTCCGGTCCTCTATTCCGCTGTGCAGCTGGGTGGCAATAAGCGCGTCATCGCCATTGGCCGCGACCTGCGTGGCGTTGCCGCTCTGCAGCAGAGACTGGTTGAGGCGCAACAGTCGATGGAGCGCGATTATTGGCGCTTGCGGCAGGCAGAGACCCGTTACCGGCTGCTTTTCCAGAGCGGCACGGAGGCTGTCCTGATCGTTGATGCTGCTACTGACAAGATCGTCGAGGCCAATCCGGCGGCTGGAGAATTGTTTGGCGAAGCCGAGCGACGCGTCGTCGGACAGGCGATCCATGAAATTTTCGATAAAGATAATGCGCCGGCGGTGCTGGCGCTGCTGGCGAAGGTCCGCTCGGCGGGTCGCGCGGAAGACGTTCCGCTGCGCATCGTCGATCGAAGGCGGGAATTTCTGGTAACCGCGACGCTCTACCGGCAGGAAAAGGCTTCGTTCTTTCTGTTTCTTTTCGCACCCTCGGAGGGCAATGCCGCCAGTGTCGCCGTCGTGCAGACAAAGATCAATCTGGCGGAACTTGTCGAAAATGCGCCTGACGCTTTCGTCGTAACGGATCTCGAGGGCAAAGTGCTCAGTGCCAATTCTGCCTTTGTCGAGCTGGCGCAGATCGTCAATCATGAACAGGCTCACGGCCAGTCGCTCGAACGTTGGCTCGGTCGTCCGGGAGTGGATCTCGATGTTCTGATCGCGAACTTGCGACAGCACGGCTCGGTGCGACTGTTTTCGACGTCGCTGCGCGGCGAATATGGCGCGATGGCAGAAGTCGAAATCTCCGCCGTGTCGATTCCGTCCGGCGAGGAACCTTGCCTGGGGTTTACGATTCGCAATATCGGCCGCCGTCTTTCACCCTATGTCGTGCCTGCGCAGGAATTTCCTCATTCGGTTCAACAGCTCACCGAACTGGTCGGCCGTGTTCCGCTCAAAGACATCGTCCGCGATACGACGGATCTGATCGAGCGGCTCTGTATCCTGGCGGCGCTGGACCTCACTAGGGACAATCGTGCTTCCGCCGCAGAAATGCTTGGTATCAGTCGCCAAAGTCTCTACGTCAAGCTGCATCGATATGGACTGGGAGACCTGGCTCTCGAGATCGACCACTGATCTGAATTGACTCGGACTCAGTTGGCGGAAGCTCCGCCAGTCGCCCTGCCAATGCCTCGGATCGGGTCAAAGTGTAAATCAGGCTTGACACGAAAAATCAGCAGCGATAACCTGTCCGGATGACACGGCCGGTCTTGAGCCCCGCTATTTCGCTACCTGCACCCGCCGCGGTGCTGGAACTTCTGAAGCCGATCACCTGGTTCCCGCCGATGTGGGCTGTCGGGTGCGGTGCGGTGTCCTCCGGTGTTGCTGCCCAGGGTCATTGGCTGCTGGTTGCGGTCGGTATTGCGCTAGCCGGTCCGCTGGTCTGTGCGATGAGTCAAGCCGTCAACGACTGGTTCGATCGCCATGTTGACGCCATCAACGAACCCAATCGACCGATTCCTTCAGGCCGCATCCCCGGGCGCTGGGGATTGTATATTGCCGTCGGCTGGACCGCACTTTCGCTGCTGGTGGCGGCCGCGTTGGGCCCCTGGGTGTTCTGGGCTGGCGTCTTCGGTTCCGCCCTGGCTTGGGCCTATAGTGCGCCGCCGCTGCGGCTGAAGCAGAACGGCTGGTGGGGAAACGCTGCCTGCGGGATTTGCTATGAAGGCCTGGCGTGGGTTACCGGAGCCGCCGTCATGACTGGCGGCGCCTTGCCTGAATGGCGCATCCTTCTGCTGGCTGGCTTCTACAGCGCCGGCGCGCATGGCATCATGACCCTGAACGACTTCAAGGCCATTGAGGGGGACCGCAAGATGGGTATCAACTCGCTGCCGGTCAGTCTCGGCGTGCAGGGTGCGGCACAGGCCGCCTGCTGGATCATGGCCGTGCCGCAGGCGATCGTTGTGGCGTTGCTGGTGACCTGGGGAGCGCCCTGGCATGCGGCCGCGGTCATCGCCCTGATGGTAGCCCAGGCAGCACTGATGCGTCATTTTCTGGCCTCGCCGATCGAACGCGCGCTGCTCTACAGCGGCTTCGGCGTGCCGCTGTTTGTGACCGGCATGATGGTCAGCGCTTTTGCGCTGCGCGGGCTTGGCGCGGAGGTGGTCGCGCTGTGAGCGGCAATGCGCTTGGCTGGCTTGGAATCTTTCGCCTGGGGCTCGTCCAGACAGCGCTGGGTGCTATCGTCGTCCTGACGACGTCGACCATGAATCGGGTGATGGTGGTCGAATTGGCACTGCCGGCGATGCTGCCCGGTGCCCTGGTTGCCCTTCATTATGCGATGCAAGTTTTCAGGCCGCGCCTCGGGCACGGTTCCGACGTCGGCGGCCGCCGTACGCCGTGGATTATCGGCGGGATGGCTACGCTTGCCGCCGGCGGGGTTTTGGCGGCCTCGGCCACCGCGTGGATGGGCACCAACCAGGTGCCGGCGATCCTGCTCGCAGTCGCTGCCTACGCGCTGATCGGTATCGGCGTCGGCGCTGCCGGAACGTCGCTGCTGGTGTTGCTGGCGAAGCGCGTCGATCCCGACCGGCGCGCTGCTGCGGCAACCATCGTCTGGATCATGATGATCGGCGGCTTCGCCGTCACTGCTGGAGTGGCCGGCCATCTGCTGGATCCATTCACGCCAGCGCGATTGGTCGAGGTAACCTCAATTGTGGCTGCGGTCGCTTTTGCGGTTTCGTTCCTGGCGGTGTGGGGTGTCGAAGGCAGTACCGCAACGACCCAGTCCGTCGTGGTTCAGCAAGCCGGTATCGCCGCGCACAAACCGTCATTTCGTGAAGCCCTTACGCAAGTCTGGGAAGAACCTCGGGCGCGGCGATTTGCCATCTTCATTTTTGTTTCGATGCTGGCGTATGGCGCTCAGGATCTGATTCTGGATCCTTTTGCCGGCGCCGTGTTTGGCTTCACGCCGGGCCAGTCGACCAAGCTTTCGGGCATTCAACATAGCGGTGTACTGCTCGGCATGATTTTGGTCGGGATCGCCGTCAGTGCCGTCGGCCGCGGCCGGGTGGGGTCGCTGCGCACCTGGTCTGTCGGTGGTTGTCTGGCCTCAGCCCTGGCTTTGTTTGGTCTCGCCTTGGCCGGCTTCGTCGGCCCGGCCTGGCCGCTCAAACCGTCGGTGTTCCTGCTCGGCGTCGCCAATGGCGCCTACGCGATCGCCGCCATTGGCTCAATGATGGCACTGGTCGGTTCCGGCCGTGAGTCGCGCGAAGGGGTGCGCATGGGCCTGTGGGGTGCGGCGCAGGCGATAGCTTTCGGCTTGGGCGGGTTTCTCGGCACGGTGGCCAGTGACCTCGCCCGCTATCTTTTCGGCTCGCCGGTGGTGGCTTATTCGGCGGTGTTCGGTTGCGAGGCGGCACTGTTCCTGGTCGCCGCCGGGCTGGCTGCGCGCATCGATTCGACGCCTGCCGCGCGTCAGGATGATGTATCGATTTCAATTGGACGCGACGACTACGTTGCCGGGATGAATCAACTATGAATGCGACAAACGCAACAGAAACTTTCGATGTCGTCGTGGTCGGTGGCGGACCGGCCGGAGCGACCGCAGCCAACGATCTGGCCCGCCGCGGGCACAAGGTGTTGCTGCTTGATCGGGCAGGTCGGATCAAGCCTTGTGGCGGGGCAATTCCGCCGCGGGCGATTCGCGATTTCGATATTCCTGATTCATTGCTGGTCGCGCACATCAAGTCTGCGCGGATGGTATCGCCCAAGGACAAGCGCGTCGATATGCCGATCGACGGTGGTTTCGTCGGCATTGTCGATCGCGCCGTATTCGATGAATGGTTGCGCGAGCGCGCCGCCAGTGGTGGCGCTGTCCGCCGTGCCGGCCATTTCGAAAGACTCAGCCGCGATCAGGATGGTGTTTCGCTGGTCGAGTATCGCGCCAAGGATGCGCCGGAAGATGCACCAGCCATATCGGTGCGCGCCCGCTCAATCATCGGCGCCGACGGCGCTCATTCGAAGGTCGCCAAGCAGGCTGCAGTGCCTTATGCCGATCGCGTCCGCTATGTCGCCGCGTATCACGAAATCATCCGCACGCCGGATGTTCTGCCCGAAGCCTACGTTGCCGATCGCTGCGATGTCTATTACCAGGGTCGCATCTCGCCAGATTTCTACGGCTGGATTTTTCCCCATGGCGCTACCATCAGCGTCGGCACCGGTAGTGCTCACAAGGGCTTTTCTTTGCGCAGCGCCGTGACGACCTTGCGTGAAGTCACCGGCCTGGACAAAACCGAGACGCTGCGCCGTGAGGGCGCGCCGATCCCCATGCACCCGTTGCGCTGCTGGGATAACTCCCGTGACGTGGTACTCGCCGGCGATGCCGCCGGTGTTGTCGCGCCAGCATCTGGCGAGGGAATCTACTACGCCATGGCGGGTGGCCGATTGGCGGCCGAAGCCGTCGAACTGCTCTTGAAAACAGGCGATGTGCGCTCTCTAGCCACCGCCCGCAAGCGGTTCATGAAAGCCCACGGCAAGGTGTTTTTCA